>JAZBPM010000021.1:0-2238 GCA_036351615.1 Desulfofustis sp. | reverse complement strand
TGGGGAATCGCTATGTTCTGGAGTTTTTTGCTCTACCTGTTCTACGGCCTGTCCTTCTTTACGCTTGGCGTGGCAATCCTGTCGCGGGATGTTCGCTTCAGCCAACTGGCCATTGCCAAAATCCTCTGGCTACTCGCCACATTCGGTATCGTCCACGGTTTTCACGAATGGCTTGAACTGCTCGACCTGCTCGACCTCGAATTGCAGGGTCCGGTCTTTTCCCTGTTCAGGTTGATTGTCGTCAGCATCTCTTTCTTCTGCCTGCTATACTTCGGCCTTTTTCTCAACCTGATCACCATCTCCGGTGAACAGGCCCTGCAGACCACCGCTCCGACAATCAAAGCCCTGATCGGCGGCTGTGCCCTGACCCTGGTCACCACTGCCATCTATCTGGACCTGTCGGGCGGTTCGGATATCACCATTCGCCGGATGATCGCCTTTCCCGGTGGACTGTTGGCCGGTGTCGGCCTGATCGCTTACTCAAGAACCGTTCGCCCCTATTCCGACGGTGTCGCCAGGAACTTCGTGTTGGCCGGCAGTTTCATGATCTGTTACGCGGTGTTTACCGGCCTCTTTCCCTCTACCGCGACAATTCCCGGTCTCGGTCTGCAGGTGATCGTTCTCCGCGGCATCAGCGCCCTGCTGATCATGTATTTCACCATTCGCGCGCTGTCGGTCTTCAACCTGGAGCAGCACATGCAAATACAGGAAAAATTGCTGCGTTTCTCGGAATCGGAAAAGCTCGCCTCAATGGGTTTCCTGGCAGCAGGCATTGCCCACGAGATCAATAACCCGCTGACCAACGCCTCACTCAACCTGGAAATGCTCAAAGACCTCATCAAAAGAGAGCCGAAAACCGAACGCAAACTCGCCGCCATCGAACGCAACATCGAACGCGCCTCACGTATCGCCCGGGAGCTGCTTCATTTTTCTCGGGAGAAACAAACCGTCATGGAAGCGGTCGATCTCAACCAGGTCATCGAGGGCTCCCTGCACCTGATAAAAAATCAGCAGCTCAGTTCGATCATCCATTTCTCACCCCGGGACATCCCATCCATCCGCGGTATCCCCTGGAAACTGGAGGAAGTCTTCATCAATCTGCTGATGAACAGCCTGGACGCCTGTACCGCAGAGGACCGGATCGACATCGAGACCTGTTACGATTGCCCAAGGGTCATGGTCATCATCTCCGACACCGGACACGGCATCGCCGAAGAACATCGGCGCAAGGTGTTCGACCCGTTCTATACCACCAAGGAGATCGGCAAGGGCACCGGACTCGGTCTGTCGGTCTGTTATACGATCATCAAGCAGCATAACGGTGACATTTCTCTGATGAGCAGCGAACATGGCGGCGCCGTCGTTACCATCACCTTGCCGGAGACACCCCATGACCACTAAAACGATCATCGTTGTCGACGACGATGGCGACCTTCGCGAAGGTATCGTCGAAATCCTCACCGACAACGGATTCACGGCCATCGGCTGCGAAACGGCGGAAGCGGCACTCAGCGCCATCAAGCTGCACCGGCCGCAGGTCATTATCGTGGACAACATGATGCCCGGCATGGGCGGCATGTCGTTGATGCCGATCGTCAAGCGTGATTACCCGGGTGTAAAGATCATTATGATCACCGCCTTCTCCACTGTCGATAATGCGGTCGCCGCAATGAAAAGCGGAGCCGACGACTACCTGGCCAAACCTTTCAAGCGCAACGATTTGCTGATGGCAGTCAAACGAAGCCTCGAATCGCTCAGATTCGAAGAGCAACTGACCGATCCCTGCCTGGATGAAGCACTGTCCTGTCTGTCCAACCAGATCAGGCGCCAGATCCTGGTAACACTCTCAACGCAGGGGAAAATGCGGTTCATGGACATCACCCGATATCTGGGTATCAGCGATCATACCAAGGTCAATTTTCATCTCAAGAATCTGCGCAGCAATAATCTGATCACTCAGGATCGGGGAAAAGCTTATCTGCTGACGGCGCAAGGAGAAAAGATGGTCGGCTGCCTCGACCTTCTCTCCCGGAAATTTTCGAGCTGAATCCCTCAGCATCAGGTAACGACGAACACATACAAATACCGGGATTGCCGATACGGATGGTCCGTTGAACGTGAGCGCGGGACAGGTTAAACCTGTCCCGCCGTTGGTTCGTTAGCGGAGGACAGGCTAAAACCAGTCCCGCCGTTGGTTCGTTAGCGGAGGACAGGCTAAAACCAGTCCCGCCGTTGGTT
>JAZBPM010000020.1:0-3173 GCA_036351615.1 Desulfofustis sp. | reverse complement strand
TTCAGCAACGGATTGACTTGCTCTTCAAAAAATAAAGCCGGGGCATCGTTTGGCTGAACCATACTTACCGTGTCGAATGTCGATCTGGTAATTGTGTCGAATACAGCGCCATGAGTATTTCTCCTTAACACACCCAAAGATCTTTTCAGGTTAAAATAGTTCAGACAAGGGCCGATGCTACCCAGCCCTTTAACGCCGTAGCAGGATTGATTCATAGCCATTGTGTTGCCGACAAGAGCCAACTTGCCTACAGTTCCTCGGGCAGAAATAATAGTCACACCTTCTTGCAACAATTTTGTAGAGCTTCCGTCTAAACCTTCCTGGGTTATCTTATCGGTAGTATCGAGGACAAAGACATCCCCCTCGGCAGGAGCATCTTTTACCGAGTACCATGGGATTGAACCACCCCAGAACTTGGGCTCGGATTTTTTCGGCGTGCCTCCTCCAATTAACTCCACCATTTTTGATAGAGGCTTCACATCCCACCCCTCCGGGATCGGGCCGAGTTCCGAGGGTTGGAAGGAGTCGGGAAACAGTCGGTCGAAAGCCTCGACCGACCCCTCACCTAAATCCTCTCCCATCGGGAGAGGACTTTTACCCCCTTCGCCTTTTGGGAGAAGGGCCGGGGATGAGGGTTGATTTTGAGCCCGGGCGGCGTTCCGCCGCACGGGATCGAAATCAATAAACCACGATTTAAACAACGCCTGCGCCATGGCTTCCAGCGTTTCGTTCATCTTCCGGTTCAGCTCAATCTTGTCGTCCAGCGTACCGAGGATGTGGGCGATTGCTTTTTGTTCGGGTTCAGGAGCTACTCGACAAGAAATTATTTTAAGCCCTGATTGCGTTAAGAGCGGTTGTGCGCTTCCAATGGCGGTGCGTTCTAATTGCAGCGATGTCATTAAATAATACAAATACCTGAAATCATTCCCTGTAAGAGGCATAGAAAGAATCGCATTATCTGTGACCCAATTCGGTTCAGTTACTGCGTGTACCGATCCGCAATATGCTCCGACCCGTCCTATGACAATAACGGGGTGTTCATTCAATAATTCATTAGTCCGAGCAATCTGACCATTGGAACCCCATACTGGGTTCTTTCCGGTGGGTGAATAGAGATCTTTCTTCAACCCCTTTCCATTTTTAAAAGAGGCAATATCACCAAGGCAACATTCTAGCCATTCACTCGCCATAACCCAACCCCTTCAAGTTTTGGCGAATGGTTGCATCCAATTCCTGCGCCTGCTCCATCTGCGCGTAGAGCGTCTGGCTCATCTCGGTCATTTTGGTTTCGAAAGGGATGCCGTCATCTTCCAGCGCTTCGGCGCCGACGTAACGGCCGGGGGTCAGCACAAAGCCGTGTTTTTCGATCTCTTCTTTTTCGGCTGATTTGCAGAAGCCGGGGACATCACTGTAGCTGCCCTCCGTGAGGGCGGAATCTCCGAGGTCACGGCCCTCGGCTACAGAACGCCAGCTATGGTACGTGTTCGCAATCTTGGCGATGTCGTCGTCGTTCAGTTCACGGTGTACGCGGTCAACGAGTGTTCCCATTTTGCGGGCGTCGATAAACAATATTTGCCCCCTTCGGTCTCGCAAATATCCCTCACCTCCGCCTCTCCCAGAGGGAGAGGAACCATAACTCCCCTCGCCCTTTGGGAGAGGGGTTTGGGGTGAGGGTGGTCGCCGCTGCCCGCCCCGTTTGTTCCGGCAAAGAAACCAAAGACAAACGGGAATTTGCGTTGAATAAAACAACTGACCGGGCAGCGCGACCATGCAGTCGACCAGATCGGCTTCGACCAGTGCTTTGCGGATGTCGCCTTCGCCGCCGGTATTGGAGCTCATGGAGCCGTTGGCCAGAATGAAGCCCGCCGTGCCATTGGGGGAGAGGTGATGGATCATGTGCTGCACCCAGGCATAGTTGGCGTTGCCTGCTGGCGGGATGCCGTATTTCCAGCGCTGGTCGTCTTTGAGCTTTTCGCCGCCCCAGTCGGATATGTTGAACGGGGGGTTGGCGAGGATAAAGTCGGCTTTCAGGTCGGGGTGCTGGTCGCGGTGGAAGGTGTCGGCCCATTGTTCACCGAGATCGGCTTCAATGCCCCGGATGGCCAGGTTCATGCGGGCCAGTCGCCAGGTGGTGGGGTTGGATTCCTGACCGTAGACCGACAGGTCGGTTTTCTGCCCGCCGTGGGCTTCAGCAAATTTTTCGGACTGCGCGAACATACCGCCCGATCCGCAGCAGGGGTCATAGATGCGGCCTTTGTAGGGCTGAAGCATTTCAACGAGGGTACGCACCACACAGGATGGCGTATAGAACTCGCCGCCGCCTTTGCCTTCCGCCGCCGCAAACTTGCCAAGGAAATATTCGTAGATACGGCCCAGCATGTCCTGTTCTTCGGAGTGGCCCAGTACGTCAATGGTGCTGATGAGGTCAATCAGTTCTCCGAGACGGCGTTTGTCCACTTCGGGTTTGGCATAGTTTTTCGGCAGGATGCCTTTGAGCGTCCGGTTTTCCCGTTCGATCAGATCCATGGCGTTGTCGATCACCTGTCCGATGGTCGGTTTCTTTGCCTCGGTCTGGATGATGTCCCAGCGGGCGGATGCCGGAACCCAGAAGATGCTTTTGGCAGCGTATTCGTCCCGGTCTTCCAGTACGGCCATCTGATCTTTTTCGTTGGCGGTGTGGTATTCACTATCCGGATCGGCGGTTTCCTGAACCAGCCAGTCGCGCCGTTCAGTAAACTTATCCGAGATGTACTTCAAAAAGATCAGCCCAAGGATGATATGCTTATACTCGGAGGCATCCATGCTGCCGCGCAGCTTATCGGCCCCCAGCCACAGCTTTTCCTCAAACCCGATGTTCGCACTGCTCCCGTTTTTTTTCGCCATTCAGAACCCCTTCAGGTAAGACACGCGCCAAAAGATGGGCAAACCGTAATGGAATTTAAATTCCAATTAAAGCATATGTTGGAGGGTCTTTAACCCGTTTTTTCGCTGTTCGCGGGCAAAAACACCTTTTTTCAAGGGGTTGACGTTCGTTTCGCCATTTATTTTCAGGGGTGCATGCTCTAAAGCAGGCTGTAATGAAGACCTTGCGGGTAGACGGTTCGATTTTCTGGCTAATTTTAAAGGCAAAATGGCGGAACATGGGCTTGTATTTATTCATGAAAAATTATTCA
>JAZBPM010000019.1:0-2630 GCA_036351615.1 Desulfofustis sp. | reverse complement strand
TCTGGGAAGCGATGCTGATCCCTATGTATCTGATTATCGGCATCTGGGGCGGTCCGCGGAAGATCTACGCATCGATTAAGTTCTTCCTCTACACGTTGGCCGGCTCGATCCTGCTGCTGGTAGCCATCATCTGGCTGTACCGGCAGAATGGCTACTCCTTTTACATTCCGGATATGATGTGGCAGTCCTACGGCAGCACTGCACAGATTCTGGTCTTTCTTGCCTTCTTCCTGGCCTTTGCCATAAAGGTGCCAATGTTCCCGTTCCACACCTGGTTGCCGGCAGCCCATGTCGAAGCACCCACCGCCGGTTCGGTTATCCTGGCCTCGATCCTGCTGAAGATGGGAACCTACGGTTTTCTCCGCTTCGCCCTGCCGATCGTCCCCGACGCCACGTTCTTGATGATGCCCTACGTGCTCTGGCTGTCGATCGCCGGCATCATTTACGGCGGTTTTACCGCGCTGGCACAGCAGGACATGAAAAAACTGATCGCCTACTCGTCGGTCGGTCATATGGGCTTCGTCACGCTCGGCATCTTTCTGCTCAACAAGCAGGGCATCGAGGGCGCCATCCTGCAGATGGTCAACCACGGCGTAACCACCGGCGCACTGTTTCTCTGTGTCGGCATGATTTATGAACGTACACATAGCCGGGAATTGAGCAGCGCTGCCGGTGTCGGTACCTACATGCCGGTCTTTGTCACCTTTCTTGCCTTCTTCTCGCTGGCCTCCTTCGGTTTTCCCGGTACCAACGGCTTTATCGGCGAGTTCATGATCCTGGCAGGAACCTTTCAGTACGATATCGTGCTCGCTCTGGCGGCCATCCCCGGCGCCGTGCTGGCAGCCGCCTACATGCTGAGAATGCTGCAGAAAATCATCTGGGGAGGAACGGACAATCCAGATCAATCCTGGATCAGCGATCTCAATCGTCGCGAAATCGTCACCCTGGCCCCGTTTTTGTTGTTTGTCCTGTGGATCGGTCTCGGCCCGGCCCCGTTTATTGCATTGATGGATGAAAGCGTTTCGGCCCTGCTGACCAACCTTCAGGCCCACCAGGCCGAGACGCTGTCCGCCGTTTCCTGGCTGCGGCCATAAGGCGTATGAAACAGGATATCGACTAAGAAAGGAATCTGACCATGCTCTTTCTCCCCGAACTGATCGTGCTGCTGTCCGCTCTCGTCATGTTTCTGGTTAGCCTCGGCAAACCGGCCGCCCCGACAGTACATCGCCTCGCCGTCTTTCTCGGCGCCGCTGTCCTGCTGGCCACGATTGCCGGTCTCGGACTGGATGGCAGCCTCTTTTACGAATCCTACCGGGTCGATCGCTTTTCACAGATCTTCAAGCTTCTGATTGGCGCGGCAACCCTTATTATACTGCTCTTCTCGGGCAACGCGCCCGGCGTCAAAAATGACGTCCAGGCCGAATATTACCTGTTCCTGCTGATCGGTGTACTCGGCCTGATGATGCTCGTCTCCAGCGTCGAGTTGCTGGCCATTTTCGTCGCGCTGGAGCTATCGAGTTTTGCCGTCTATATCATGGTGCCGATGCGCAGCCGCAGCGGCAACGTGGTCTTCCAGATGGAATCGGGCATCAAATACCTGCTTTTCGGCGTGATGACCACCGGTTTCATGCTCTTTGGCATGAGCTACCTCTTCGGTCTGACCGGCTCGACCTATCTGACCGACATCATTGACGCGCTGGCGCTGATGACGAGAGAACCGGCAGCCATGGTGGCGATAATGATGGTTCTTGCCGGCTTTTTCTACAAGTTGGCTCTCTTTCCCTTCCACTTCTGGGTTCCCGACATCTACGAAGGAGCTGCCAACGAGACCACCGCTTTCATCGCCGCTGTACCGAAGATCGCGGCGACGGCCATGCTCATCAGGATCGTCTCCCTGGCCGCCGGCGATAGCGAAAGCCTCGTTTCGATTCTGCTGTTCTGCTCAATCGGCTCGATGTTCTATGGCAACCTCTGCGCTTTGGTACAGACGGATCTCAAGCGAATGCTCGGCTACTCGGCTATCTCCCATGCCGGTTTCGTGCTCTTCGGCCTGCTCACCTTCGGCGCCGACGGCTATGCAACCTCGCTCTACTATGTGACCGGTTATGCGGCGATGAATCTCGCCTGTTTCCTGGTTATCTGCACCATTGCCACGAATGGAGAAAATCTCGCAATCGCCGATCTCGCCGGCCTCCATCAGCGCTCGCCGCTGCTTGCCCTGACCCTGGCCATCGGACTGTTCGCCCTGGCCGGGATTCCGCCGTTCGTCGGCTTTACCGGCAAGTTCATGCTACTCGTCAACGCCTTCAAGCAGGGCCTGATCGTTCCGGTCATCCTGGCCGCACTCAATACTGCCATTGCGCTCTTTTACTATCTGTCGGCGGTGCGTATGGCCTATTGCACCGATCCCGAGAAAGCCGGACGAACGCTTCAGCCAGGACTGCTCCGCGCCGGCGTTGCCGGCGTGCTCCTGCTCATCATCATCACGATGGGCGTCGCACCGGGAGGCTTTCTGCAGATAGCCGCCACCGCCATCGCCGCGGTACTGTAGTTCTTATAGTTAGCGGGGGACAGGTTAAAACCTGTCCCTCCGATAGATGAGTTTTGTCCCTCCGATAGACGGGTTTTAT
>JAZBPM010000018.1:0-2575 GCA_036351615.1 Desulfofustis sp. | reverse complement strand
GGCTGTGGAGATTGAAAAGGCCGTCAAAAGGTCGAAAAGCACAAATCAAAAGGTTGACTCACCAAGATAGCCATTTGAAGTAAGCTAGTCGCCGACATAGCCGCATCAGCCTGCTGCCCACGCATCTGCAGCCAGCGTGCGACCAGCCAGCAAAGCAGAGCCCAGGCGGCGCCAAGGGTCCAGCGATCAAGGATGCAAAACTGTTTGAAAAGACCCGCATTGCTTCATGGGGAAAGCTGTCCACTGCGGCACTTATCGATATTGCCCGGGTGTATCTGGAAAGCGGTGATGTTGAAACAGCCCATTCCTGGCTGAAGAAAATTCCTGAAGGCGAAACCAATCAAGAGTATGAACGGGATAAGCTGCTGCTGGAGATTTACAAAAAGCAGGGAGACTCCGAAAAGCTCACGGATCTTCTGTTTCAGAAATGTAGATCCTATCCTTCCACGGATACCCTGCAGGCGCTTCTGGATGTCCTCGGTCATGAC
This sequence comes from Desulfofustis sp., assembly GCA_036351615.1. Classification (GTDB taxonomy): domain Bacteria; phylum Desulfobacterota; class Desulfobulbia; order Desulfobulbales; family Desulfocapsaceae; genus Desulfofustis. The sequence continues at coordinate 2,087 of JAZBPM010000018.1, read as the reverse complement.
AAGCGGGATGAAGTCATTACCGCTGAAGTGGCGCAAATTATGGAGAGCGTCACACTCCAGGAGCCTAACGCCGAGTTTCTGATTGCAATCGGGAAGATGTATGAAGCCGAAGAGCATCTTTTAGGGCGTGCTGACCAGCTCAAGGCAATCATTATAGCAGTCTGCTCTCTCTGGCCGAAGCTATGGAGTCAGAAAACCGCTATCTTGTTACCAGCAATCACGAAGCTTTTAAAGAACAGATCATTCAGGTACAAAGTCGCAAACGGAGCTTCTGGTCAAAATATGAGGTGAAAAAATGAACGAACGATTTTATCTACTGAAAATACAACTGCTTGACATTGAACCGGCTATCTGGCGGCGTTTTGTAGTGCCCGCCAACATCACACTGGACCGTTTGCACGATGTTATTCAGATTGTCATGGGCTGGACCGACAGCCATCTGCACGAATTTACCATCGGGAAGAAACGCTACACGGAATATCCGGAATCGAAAGAAGACGGGTTGGTGTGCGGCAGATACCGTCTTGGAGAGTTGATCAAACAGAAGGGCCGTACCTTCCGTTATCTGTATGATTTTGGGGACAGCTGGGAGCATGAACTTGTACTCGAGGAAAGCCGCCATTTCAATCCGGAGCTGAGAACGGAGCTGGCCTGCCTTGATGGTCAACGAGCCTGCCCTCCTGAAGATGTGGGCGGCGTACCCGGTTACTTTGAATTCTGCAACGCCCTGAAGAACCCGAGCCATGAAGAGCATGAGGGTTTTATGGAATGGTCCGGTGGTGACTTTGACAGTGAGCGATTTGACGCCGAATCGGTCAACTGGGAGCTAATGAAATACCTCCGCTGGTCCCGGGACAGGCATCAAAACTGGGGAGGGATGGAATGAATAAGAATAAGGACAAAGAAATACGGAAGCCTCATAAAAAAGAGACGGCCATTGTTCGCTCCTCTGCCGCCGAATATCTGACCTTTGTTGCCGCCAGCGGCTCGGGCGGCGTTGAGGCCGTTTATGCCGATGAGAGCATCTGGCTGACCCAGAAAATGATGGCCACGCTCTATGACGTGAACGTTCGCACGGTGAATGAACACCTGAAAAAAATCTTTGCCGATAGCGAGTTGCCGGAAGATTCAGTTATCCGGAAATTCCGGATAACTGCCTCCGACGGCAAGAGCTATAACACTCTGCACTACAAGTTGTCCGCCATCATCGCCGTGGGCTACAAGGTTAATTCCGAAAGGGCCGTGCAGTTCCGCAAATGGGCCACCGGTATCATTGAGGAGTACACCATCAAGGCCTACGTGATGGATGATGAGCGCATCAAAAGCGGCGGCTCCATCCTGACCGAACAATACTTTGAAGAGCAACTGCAGCGCATCCGGGAGATCCGCCTCTCCGAGCGCAAGTTCTACCAGAAGATCACCGACATCTACGCCACCGCCATCGACTACGACATCACCGCCCAGGCTACCAAGCGCTTTTTCGCCACAGTGCAGAACAAGCTGCATTTGGCCATCCTCGGTCAGACAGCGGCGGAGGTCATCGTCAATCGCGCCGATGCCGAGAAACAGTACATGGGCCTGACCACCTGGAAGGATGCCCCACAAGGGAAAATCCAGAAGTTCGATGTCAGCGTGGCCAAAAACTACCTGACCGAAGATGAAATGGCCTAACTGTCCCGGCTGGTGAACGCTTACCTGGATGTGGCCGAGGACATGGCCCTGCGCAAAATCCCCATGACTATGCAGGACTGGGAAACCCGCATGAACAAATTTATTGAGGCAACCGACCGCGAAATTTTGCAGGACGCAGGCAAGGTCACGGCGGAAATCGCCAAGGCCCACGCCGAAAGCGAGTTCGAGAAATACCGTATCGTGCAGGACCGGCTGTTTGAGAGCGACTTCGACCGGATGGTGAAGCAGATCGAATCAGCCGGAGAGGAAAATCCGGAGGAAGAATAAGACAGCCCACTTGTGGGCTGTCTTGAGGTGAGACTTGGGGGGTGAACTTGCGACAAACTCGCGACACGACCTGCGACATGCCCAGCCTCACCGATCAAGTACCGACCAAGTAACCGACCAAGTAACCG
>JAZBPM010000017.1:0-14097 GCA_036351615.1 Desulfofustis sp. | reverse complement strand
TGGTAGTTATTACCGGCAACTGTCCTTATTGCCATACGATGAAATCAATCCCAGGCCTGGTCGGTTCTACCGGACGCTTAATCGCGAAGGTTCGGGGGTCGCCCCTAGCGATACAGACGTCCGTTATGCCTGATCCAGCCATCCACATGTCTGCCCGCCGGATCATGATGGGTCCAGTGGATCACGCCGCCCTGATCGTTATATTCATAGACCCCGAAAAACTCGACCAGATCACCGATACGCAGCGTATCGATCCGTGGCGCCAGATCGATATTGTGGCTGACGAGCAGTGTCTGTCCGGTCGGCAACTCGAGAATAAAGCGCTGATGCCGACTCCCCTGACGATCGTCTTTGAGGACCTTGACAACGGTTCCCCGCCCTTCGACCTGAATCGAACTGCGCCGATCACGAAAGGCCTGCTGCAGTTGCTCTGCGGAGGAGACGATCTCGCCGGACGGCTGGTCGAAAAACCAGTGATAACGCTGCTGCAGGACGACCAGACCGAGCAGCAGCAGCAGAACCAGGACAATCCGCTGTCTCATGCCCGTTTTTCCCGCTTATGCGTGCTGCGCCGGATCACCTCGCGCCGCTCGTTTTCCGGCAATTCGGCAAGATAGCGGCGCCAACCGGGACAAAATCTGGTATGAAACAACCAGAGCCGGCCGAGCAATGAGCCCGGCCTGGTTTCATATTTTTTTCTGAACGAACAACTGTCACAACGGTGCCGGGTCATTGATCTCCTCCCACGGATATCCTCGCCAATCTCTCTTGCGTTGCCATCACTTCGTTACTATGATGGCGCCATCCCGGTTCACCGGAATGACCTGCGAACCATACCATAAACCTGCCTGCTTTCACGTTTGAAAATGACCGTCCCGGCCCCCCATCATCTGACTATCGCTGCAGGGCTCGGCATAACCGGCCCACAGGTTGCGGCCGCCGCCGAACTGTTTGACGGTGGTGCCACCGTCCCGTTTATCGCTCGCTACCGCAAGGAGGTTACCGGTTGCCTTGACGAAGTCGCCTTGACCACCATCAAGGATCAACTCAACCGGCATCATGAACTGGTCAAGCGCCGTGCCGCCGTCATTTCTTCCCTGCAAGAGCGCCAATTGCTCACCGAGCAGCTGGCTGCCGATCTGAACAAGGCCACCACCCTGACCGAACTCGAGGATATCTACCTGCCGTTTCGCCCAAAACGCAGGACCCGAGCCGCCATCGCCCGGGAACGGGGGCTGGAACCATTGGCCAAGCTGTTATTGGAGCAGGGTCAGAAGGAACTGGTGCTCACCAGGTTCATCAATCCCGAACAGCAGGTACCTGACGCAGCAACGGCCCTGGCCGGAGCGCGAGATATCATCGCCGAACGGGTTACCGAGGATCCGGCGACAAGAAGCACGATGCGAGAGTTTTTTCGCCGCCGGGCGAGCGTCGTCTCGCGTGTGGTCGAGAAAAACCGCGAGGCCGCTGCGAAGTACCGCGACTATTTCCAATGGCAGGAACCGATCACCCGGATCGCCGGACATCGACTGCTGGCCCTGCTGCGCGGCGAGACGGAAAAAATGCTGTCTGTATCGATCAGGCCCGACGAACAGGCGGCCCTCGCCGAGTTGACCAGGCGCTGGCTCAAACCTTCCCCACACCGCGATCAGGTGCTCGCCGCCATCGAAGACGGTTATAAACGACTGCTCGCTCCGTCACTGGAAAATGAGATCAGGCAGGAGCTCAAGGACAAGGCCGACCGCGAGGCCATCACCGTTTTTGCCGATAACCTGCGCCACCTGCTGCTCGCCCCACCCCTCGGCCAGAAACGTGTCATGGCACTTGACCCGGGCTTTCGCACCGGCGCCAAGCTGGTCTGTCTCGACGGCCAGGGACGCCTCTTGCATACCACCACCATTTACCCGACCCAAGGGGAGAAACAGCGGTCGGCGGCAGCGCAGACGGTCAGGGAACTGGCCGACACCTACCGAATCGAAACCATCGCCGTCGGCAGCGGCACGGCCGGGCGGGAGACTGAAGCCTTCATCAGAGAAGTGGGGCTCGACCAGCGAATCATGATCACCATGGTCAACGAGGACGGTGCTTCCATCTATTCCGCTTCGGAGATCGCCCGCCGCGAATTCCCCGACCTGGATCTCACCGTTCGTGGCGCGGTGTCCATCGGCAGACGGCTGCAGGACCCACTCGCAGAACTCGTCAAGATCGACCCGAAATCGATCGGGGTCGGACAATACCAGCACGATGTCAACCAGGCGCTGTTGAAAGCGAGCCTGGCGGAGGTCGTTGCCAGTTGTGTGAACAGCGTCGGCGTCGAAGTGAATTCCGCCAGCGGTGAACTGCTCACCCATGTGTCGGGTATCGGCGAGGCGCTGGCCGCAGCGATCGTCCACTATCGCGATCAACACGGACCATTTCGCTCGCGTCGGGAACTCCTCAAGGTGCCACGACTCGGGGCCAAGGCCTTTGAACAGGCCGCCGGCTTTCTCAGGATCTCCGGCGGCAGCCACCCGCTCGACGCCAGTGCGGTTCACCCTGAACGATACGGACTCGTGGAGCAGATGGCCGCCGACCTCGGCGCCACGGTTGCGGACGTACTCGCCTCACCATCCCTCCGCGAATCAATCGAAGTCTCCGCCTATTGCAGCGAATCGATCGGCCTGCCGACGCTGACCGATATCATGGAAGAGTTGGCTCGACCGGGACGCGATCCGCGCCAACAATTTCAATCCTTTCGCTTTGCCGAAGGTATCAACGAGCCGGCCGACCTGCAACCGGGTATGATCGTGCCGGCGATCATCACCAACGTCACCACGTTCGGGGCCTTTGCCGATATCGGGGTGCATCGCGACGGCCTGATCCATATCAGCCAACTCGCCGATACCTTCGTGTCGGACCCGGCCGCCGTGGTCAGGGTTCGTCAGCAGGTACAGGTGCGGATCCTGGAAGTGGACCTCGACAGACAACGCATCAGCCTGTCTATGAAGGGACTGGCCTGATCAACACAGCGGGCTTCATCAGCTGCAATTGCGATCAGCCTGGTCGGCGGTTTTGCTCAAGACGGACATTGCCGGCCGTCCGAGCAGTGTCGCCACGGGCATAATAGCCAGCCCTCGCTGTTCGATCCCGCTGATAAGCCCTTCAATCTCGGCCAGCAGGAGCGACAGATCAACGACCCGTCTTGGAGCCGTATCGTGGAGCAGCACGATATCTCCCGGCCGGAGTCGCCGTAAAATCCGTCCGGAAAGACCACGAATCTTTCGATTTCCCCTGTCACCGGCCCGCCGACTGAAGGTCACGGCCGTCAACCCGCTTTGCCGCAACGGCCCGATATACCGCGGTGTATTGATGCCGACCGGTGGCCGGAAAAAATGCGGGCGAATACCGTGTGCGCCAAGCACCCGCTGCGTCGACTCGATCTCGGCGCTCAGTCTGGCGTCGCTGCGAAACATGATGAAGTTGTCATGGCTGTAAGAGTGATTGCCGATGCTGTGCCCATCGGCCAGCAACGCATCGATCAGGTGCGGATAACGCTCAGCCCGCTCGCCGGTAACAAAAAAAACAGCCCGTAACCGGTGCTGCCGAAGCAGTGCCAAGACGGCAGGCGTCGCGACGGGATCGGGGCCGTCGTCAAAGCTCAGACAGATACCGGCCGAGGCGTCCGGTCCCCGGCCGATTACCGGAAAAAAGAAGGAGACCCCGGGGAAAAACGGCATTATGGCACATACCAGCACAAAAATAGCTAGAACACCAATGACAAGGTGGGATGAAATGAAGGCCAGCGGCACGCTCAGCGCAAACACCGCGATACCGAGCCGTTCGGCCGGCGACCAGTATCGCAGGCCGGACCCCGATCCTCCAGGTGGCTGTCGCCGCATCATCGAATCGCCTGGAAGCAAGCCAGACCGATTACCAGCAGAACGAGGAGATGAACGGCGATGATCGTCCGTTTGTGCCGCTGATACAATTCATTGGCGCGCTGGATCTGTTTCAGTCCACCGCAGAACCGGCGAAACCGGTCGAGCGGCAGATAGCGGTCATTGTCGGAAGCGGCGTTGCTTTGGAAGGCAACGGACGGGTAGAGAGCATACAGCTGCTTGCTCTGCAAATCCCGCAACATCGCATCAAAGGCAATACCGCTCCACGGGTGATGCTCGACCAGTTCACGGGCACATGCGGCGGTAACGACATAGGCATGAGCTAGGCTGCGATACTCGATTCGGACCACTGACTGGTATGCGGTCTTTTCGCTCCTATTCACCAGACAGCCGAGGAAAAAGAACTGCCAGTCGTCGTCGGCCTCCAAGAAGCTGATCATGTCCTCGATGAGGGCCGGCGAAACGCGGTGAAGGACGACATCGTCCTCAAAGATAAGCATTCGTCGCGCACCCGCGGCCAGACCCATTTTCATGCACAACAGGTGCGATTCATAGATCCCCCGTTCACTATCGCCGGGATCTTTGTCAACCAGCACGAATTGAACTGCATCGGCCAGGCCGACGCGGGCAAAATGGGCCTGGGCGGTCGCTCTTCGATCCGTTCTGTTTTTCAATGAGATGCAATAGATACGGTCAAAAAATGACCACGGCCCGGCGGTGGCGGCAACGAGATTATGATCTTCACCTTTGGTTGTTGCGGAGTTCCAATCCATTTTGCTAGTATGCACGGGAAGGGAAACCGTAAGGGAACCCTGGAAAATTGTCATTTCGCCCAATCTCATCGTTGTGCAATCAAATTTTATCCTCGGAATATCGTGTATATGCTTGCGGAAAAATTTTCTTGCGTGCCTCGATCTTGAACGAAATTCCTAATTTTTCAAGCTCCCCCTAAGGCGGCGAAAACGGCGACAGACCGTAACAGTAACCTGGCAAACAGCCTTGTTATTTACCTTCCCGCAACGCAAAATTCAAGCGGATTAATACGTTAGACAAGGAGTGCCAAAATGCGAATCGTTCTCGTTCACCCCGCCGGCTCAAACTGGGTGCCGGGGAAAAAGGACGTCAGCGCCACCGCCAATCGCATGGCTCCCCTCGGTCTGCTCTATATCGCCGCCTATCTGGAACGGCAGGGATATGCGGTGGCTATCGAAGACTGCCTCGGCCCGCGGCCGGCCGCCAGTCCTGAAGAGACGGTGCGACGGATCCTGGCCCACCGACCCGATCTGGTCGGGTTTTCCACCACCACCTCGGCTTTTCTTGACGCCTGCGACCTTGCCACACTGATCAAGCAAGACCATCCCGACATCAGCACCGTATTCGGCGGGGTGCATGTCTCGGCCCTGGGCGGCGAGCTGCTCGAGAGATTCGCACCGATCGATTACCTCTGTCTCGGCGAAGGAGAACAGACCCTCGCGGAGCTGGCGGCCGGCGTGTCACCCGCAGAAATTACCGGTCTGGCCTGGCGGGACAACGGCGCGGTACGGGTCAACGACAAACGTGAGCCGATCGGAGATCTGGACAGCCTGCCATTCCCGGCCTACGAAAAGCTGGACGGTTTTCCAAAACAGTATCATCTGCCGCTGTTCAGCTACATCACACCACCCGGCGCGACAATGGTCACCAGCCGGGGCTGTCCCTACCAATGCTCCTATTGCGATCGATCGGTATTCAAGCGCGGTTACCGTTACAACTCGGCACCATATATCTACGAGCACATGGGCTACCTGCGCCGTCGCTTCGGCATACGGCACATCAACATTTACGACGATCTGTTCACGCTGCAGCGCCACCGTATCGAATCGCTCTGCCGACTGCTGATCGACAAACCGCTGGGACTACACTTCAATTGCGCGGTGCGGGTCGGTCATGCCGATGAGGAGCTGCTCAGGTTACTCAAGAGGGCCGGCTGCCTGATGGTTTCCGTCGGTATCGAAAGTGGTGACCCGAATCTGCTCGAGACGCATAAACCGGGTGTCTACCTGGAGGAGGTGCGGACGACGGTCAAACGGATCCACGATGTCGGCCTGCGAGTCAAGGGGTTGTTCATGATGGGTCTGCCCGGCGAAACCGAGGAATCGATCAAGACAACCAGCGACTTCGTCGTCTCCCTCGACCTCGATGACATGAATATGGCGAAATTCACGCCGTTTCACGGCGCTCCCGTCTGGCAGACCATATTCGGGCAGGGACAGGTCGCTGAGGACTGGCGAAAAATGAACTGCCTCAACTTCGTTTTCCTGCCCCGGGATATCGAATCCTGGGAGCGGCTCGACTATCTCTACAACACCCACGTCAAACGTTTTTATTCAGATCCCGGCTGGCGCAAACGGTTTCGCTCCCGCTTGTGGCAGCACCGTCACAGCCTGTACCGACTGGTCCGCGACCTGCCCGATTTCCTGTCGGCGATGCGAACCTTTGAGCCGGGGCAAGGCCACTGATTAGCGTCATGGTCGGAAGGGCTGACCGGTCCTGCCTCCGGCTGCTGCGCTGCGGCCTGATCGGCTGACCCGGCGAGATTGACGTTCAAACAAGGCGATTGTTCTCCGTTCTCGGCCCATGCCGGATTCACTGAGCCAGAAAGCGCGCCAGAGCACGTTCATAGTGCGGGGATGAACCGATGGTGTTGTGGCCCGCTCCTTCGATGGTTTCAACGCTCGTCGTCTCCGCGGGCAATGCCGCGACGAGTGACGCGCTGACCGCAGCGGGAACCACCTCGTCCTGCTCACCAATCAGCACCAGGGTCGGCATCGTCAGTGACCCGGCTCGGGACCGGGAGTCGAACCGATCCCGGAGCAGGAGCTGTACCGGCACCCACGGATAGTAGGTGGCGGCGAGGTGGGCCATGCTGTCAAACGGCGTCACCAGCACCAGCCGGTCCACCTCTCTTTGCGCAGCCAGGAAAACGCCGACACCGCTGCCCAGGCTCCTGCCCATGACGGCAACGTCAGGGTGGTGTTGCCGTACATGATCATAGAGCGCCAGGGCGTCGGCAAAGAGCCCCCGTTCGCTCGGGGTACCGCTGCTGCCGCCGTAGCCGCGGTAATTCGGCAAATAGACGGTCCAGCCGGGAAAGAGCTGTTTGAAGGACGTGCAATTGAGGGCCACGTCCTCAGCGTTACCACCGAAATAGATAAGGGCCCGTTCACTGCTATCACCGACCCGCCATACCCGTAAGGTCTCGCCATCGCTCTGCAGGCGCAGCAGGTGCGCATCTACCGAGGCAGCGGAACGGGCCGGTGTCGGGTAAAAGAGCATATCGCGTTGACGCAGGAATAGCAGCAGACAGACAGCGCCATAGCCGAGCGCCGCGATCAGGAAGACGGAACCGATCAGTTTCATCTCTTTGCTGTAAATCGCAAGATTTGCATGACAGCGGCAGACGCAAAAGGACGTCCGGCACCAACGGGATACCGGCTAGCGATTGCCGAATCTGTCGTAGTGGACGAACTCCCTTATTTCTCGCCGTTTTGGCGGCGAGGGGGCGTGATCGGGATAGCCCATGGGCAGCAACGAAACGACTTCGAAACCATCCGGCACCTGCAGCATAGCCTTGACCTGAAGATGATCAAACAGGCCGACGACAACCGTCCCCAAACCAAGGCTATGTGCCGTCAGACAGATGGTCTGCGTCAGCAGCCCAAGGTCGTACATCAGCCAATCGCCGAGCCGGGTGGACTGCTCCCCTTTGTAGAATCCGGATTTTTTCTCCTCGGCGCAGAGCGCCAATGTGACCGGGGCATTGGCCACGGCCAGGGTCGCCGGGTTCTTCGGGGACAAAAGCTTCGACAGACCGATTTGCAGTTCCGGATCCTTGATGACGATGATTTCCCAACACTGGGTGTTTGCCCATGACGGCGTCCAGCGCGCCGCTTCCAGAATCGTCTCCAGGGTCTCCTGCTCAACTGACTGGGTCGTAAAACGCCTGATGCTTCTTCTTGTTTTGACGAGTTCAAGAACTGCTTCCATAACTCCTCCCTTCCGGTCTCTGTGGACGCGTCGCCGGCCAAACCTTACTGGCGGTTCGACAGCCAACGCTGTTTCACTGAATTCGCAGCAGCCGCTGCTGCCGCATCATCCCTTCAGTCGACAATCAACCGTCTACCAAGACTGAGCACCTCGTCCGGACTAAACCCGAGATGGTGATAGAAATCGAGCACCGCCGTATTGGCGCTGCGCACCAGTAAGTTGATCTTCGGGCAGCCCATCTCCAGCAGGCGGCGCTGAGCCTCCTCGACCAGCAGGCGGCCCAGGCCGCGGCGTCGATAGTCGGGATCGACGGCCAGATAATAGAGCCAGCCGCGATGCCCGTCATAGCCGGCCATGACCGAGGCCACGATCCGGTCATCGAGGAGGCCGACCAGAAACAACTCGGGCTGGACGTCCCGTTTGCGCTCAATATCGCGCTGTGGGTCGTTCCAGTCGACGACCAGGCCGCAGCGGTGCCACAGGGCGATTACCCGGTGGTCATCGCTTTGTTGCTCCGGTCGGATCTCCAAGGTATCGGCGCCGACTACCATGTCAGCTTTTTTTGATCCGGCGCGCTGTCAAAGCCTCCACCGTATGCTGCACCTCGACGGACGAACCGCGTTTACGCAGACCGCCGCGCAACTGCATGACGCAGCCGGGACAATCGGTCAGTAGCAAGTCGGCCCCGGTCGCCTCGACGTGATCAAGCTTTCTCTTCAGCAGTTGCTCGGAGAGTTCCGGAAATTTTGCGGAATAGGTCCCGCCGAAGCCGCAGCAGACCTCCTCCTCAAATGCTTCACGATAATCAAGTCCGGCACTGCGCATCAGGTTGCGCGGCGCCTCATGGACGCCGAGCCCGCGGCAGAGATGACATGGAGCGTGATAGGTGGTAATGCGACCGTCGCCGTCGAAGTCATCGGGCGTCACCTTGAGGACATCGTGCACGAAGGAGGACAGGTCGATCACCTTGGCGGTAAAGGCCAGCACTTTATCGTCCAGGGACGGATCGTCTTTGAGCAATTCCGGATAATTGTGCTTCAAGTGAGAGGCGCAGGAGGCGCAAAGAGTGACGATATAGTCGACATCGGCACCGGCAAAAGCGCTGATATTCTGCAACGCCACCTCGCGGGACGCCTTCATCTCGCCCATCATCTGCACCGGTAATCCGCAGCAGGATTGCTGCATCGGAAAACTCATCGCAACGCCGTGATCAGCAAACAACTCGACCGCGGCAACCATTTGCTCAGGGTAGACAAAATCCTGCACACAACCGGAAAACAGACCGACCCGATGGCGCGGATTGGCCACCTCCGGTTTGATCTTCGGCCACAAATCGCGAAACGGCTTCTCGGCGATGGTCGGCAACGCTTTGAAATCATGGGCTTTAAAAAAGACCATCGGCAGATGCCGCATGAAGCCGTCGCCGCCGGCCACCGGTTTCTGGGCCCACTTGGCTGTGCGCAACAACGTGTGGAACAGCTTACGGTTTTTCAAGACCTGACCGAGCAGCAGACTGGGCAACGGGTGCCCCTCCTCGTCTTGGATCCGGGCATGCACCGCCTTGATCAGGCGTGGCAGATCGATCCCCCCGGCGCAGATATCCTTGCAGGCTTCACAATTGATACAGTTCTGCACCAGGTTTCGGGCCTTGTCCCGGCCGTGGAAGAAATAGGTGAGAATCAGGCCGATGGCCCCGATGTAGATATGCCCCATCTTGTGCCCGCCGACCAGCCGGTAAACCGGACAGACATTGGCGCAGGCGCCGCATCGTACGCAACGGAAGACCTGGGAGAAAAGCGGGTCTTTGGCCAACTCGCGTCGCCCGTTGTCGAGAACGACGAAGTGGATCTCCTTTTTGCCGTCCGGACTGGCGGCGCACTCGTTGGCCCCGGTCACCCAGGTGATATAGGAGGTGATCTGCTGGCCGGTGGCGTTCCTCGGCAGAACCCGCAGGATCTTCAGAGCATCGCCGATGGTCGGTACCAGTTTGTCGATCCCGAAGAGCGCCACGTGTACCCGCGGCAGTGTCGTGCAGAGGCGCGCGTTGCCCTCGTTGGTGACGGTACCGATGGTTCCGGTCTGAGCCACCGCAAAATTGGCTCCGGTAACGGCCATATCGGCCTCGACGAATTTCTGGCGCAATTCGCGCCGTGCCACCTTGACCAGCTTTTCGATATCCCCCTCTTGCTGGGCGCCGGTCACCTCGGTAAACAGGTCCCGCACCTGGTACCCCGACAGATGGATAGCCGGCATCACCATATGGGACGGGCCTTCGTGGCGAAGCTGGATAATCCATTCACCGAGATCCGACTCGACCACTTCCAGACCATGTTCTTCCAGAGCATGGTTGAGCAGCGTCTCTTCGGCGGTCATCGATTTGGTCTTGAGCAGTTTTTTCGAACCCGATTCCCTGGCGATACGGATGATGATCTCATTGGCCTCGGCAGCGTCCCTGGCCAGATGTACTTTCACGCCGGCCGCTTCGGCAACTTCCCTGAACTGTTCGTAGAGATCGTCAAGATGTGTCAGCACATCGTCTTTCATTACGGCTACTTCATCTATCAATGCCTGAACATCAAACTCGGCAAAGGCATTGGCCCGGCTGGTCCGGTAAGCGACGGCAAAGGTATCGAGGGCGCTTCTAAGAAACTCGTTATCAAGTGATTCCCGGCATTGTTTCCGGTAGCCGGCAAGGTTTTTGGCATCCTGCATGATCAGTCCTCCAACAGCAAAAGGTGAAGCTCAAGCGGACCATGCACGCCGATGGCCAATACCCGTTCGATATCGGCGGTCCTGCTCGGCCCGGTAATAAAGGCCGTGTAATTCGGGCCATGCCCCATATAGCGCAGCAGCTGCTCTTCAGCCGCAAACGCATCGGCGACGATTCTCGAGGTCGGCACCACGCAGACATGATACTCGCAGATCATCGTCGCCAGCCGCAGTTCCTCGCCCGGGCAATTCAACACGATCGTACCGGTTTCGGCGATACCGAGATCGGCAAAGGTGAAGCCGATATCGACTCCGGCCAGTTGCGAACGCAACCCCGAGTCGATACAGGCGAAACCGCTCTCCCGACTGCGGCTGCTGAGCAGGTCGTACGTTTCGGCCGGCAGCATCGGAGCGGCAATGATCTTTTCCTCCTTGGCCAGACAGAGCCCCTCGGCCGGGTCGGACAACGGCTCATCGCAGCCGGACACCTTGATCCGGCAGGCCCCGCGACTGCCACAGAGGTCGAGGGTATATCCGATAGCCGCCTCAATATCGGCGACCGTGCTGACCTGAGCGGCGGCCAGTCGCGCCTTGTCGACGAAACGCTCCAGGACACTCTGTTGTTGGGTTGCTTGACTGCTGCTTATCAATGTGTCATCTCCTTGTTGTTTCCTGCTTCCACCACGCCGATCGTCTCACGGGCAATGGCAAGTTCTTCATTGGTCGGAATCACCCAGACCGCTACGCTGCTGGATTGGCTGCTGATAAGCAGCGGCCCGTCAAGCCGCTGCCGATTGCGCTGCGGATCGATCCGTATCCCGAAGCTCTCGAGCCCCTCGACGGAGCGACTGCGGACGACGGCGTCGTTTTCGCCGATACCGGCGGTAAAAACAAGACTGTCCACCCGGCCAAGCACCGCCATGAACGCCCCGATATATTTTCTATTACGATAGGTCTGCACATCCAGGGCCAAGGCGGCCCGACGATCGCCATCGGCGATTGCGGCATGGATGTCGCGCATGTCGTTGCGTCCGCAGATTCCTTTCAGGCCGGACTCCGTGTTCAACAATCTGTCAATCTCTTCAAGCTCCAGGCCGGCGTTGCGATGCAGGAAGACGTGCAGGGCCGGATCGATGTCACCGCTACGGGTGCCCATCACCAGACCTTCGAGCGGTGTCATGCCGAGGGTCGTGTCGATACTCCGGCCGTTTTCGATCGCAGTCATCGAACAGCCGTTGCCGAGATGAATGGTAATCAGATTGCAGGCATTCAGCGGTTTACCGAGCAGGCGCGCACATTCGCCGGCAACGTATTTGTGCGACGTGCCATGGAATCCGTAGCGCCGGATCCGATACCGTTCATAGAGTTCATACGGCAAGGCGTAGATATGGGCTCGCGGCGGAATGGTCTGGTGAAACGCCGTATCGAATACCGCCACCTGAACAATTCCCGGAAACAGCCGCAGAGCCACGTGGATGCCGTCGAGGTTTGCCGGATTGTGCAACGGAGCTAACGGAATATTTTTTTCGATCGCCGCCACCACCGCTGCATCGATCATCGTCGGCTGGTGAAAATCTTCGCCGCCATGGACTACCCGGTGGCCGATCGCCCCAATATCGGTGCGCGAGCGGACAACGCCGTGTTGTTCATCGGTAAGCAGTTCAACGGCCTGGTGCATGCCGGACTGATGATCCTCAATTTGCATCTCACGTTTGAGCAGCACCTCGCCGTCCCGACCGGGGTGCATTGCACATTTTACCTGGGAAACCGGCTCACCGATCCGTTCAACCAAACCGGACGCGAGTACCGTCTCGTCGGCCATGTCGAGCAGCTGAAATTTTATTGACGAGCTGCCGGAGTTGATAACCAGTACCTTCATCGGCGCATCCGCTTTTCAGCTTGTGCCTGCACTGCGGTAATCGCCACGGTGTTGACGATATCGTCTACGGTACAGCCGCGCGACAGATCGTTGACCGGCTTGTTCAGACCCTGCAGGACCGGACCGATGGCCACCGCGCTGGCGGAGCGCTGGACAGCCTTGTAGGTATTGTTACCGGTGTTCAGGTCGGGGAAAATAAAGACTGTCGCCCGGCCGGCCACCTTCGAGCCGGGTAATTTTGCCCGGGCCACTTCCGGGTCGATGGCCGCATCGTATTGCAGCGGCCCCTCGAGAATGAAGTCAAGGTTGCGCTCCTCGATCAGCCGCTGCGCGATTTCCGTCGCTTCGGCAACCTTGTCGACATCCTCGCCCTTGCCTGATCGTCCGGTGGAATAGCTGAGCATGGCCACCCGTGGCTCGATACCGAAAATCTTGGCCGTCTCCGCCGAGCTGAGCGCGATCTCAGCCAGTTGGGAAGCATTGGGATTGGGGTTGACCGCGCAATCCCCGTAAACCAGAATGCGATCACGCAGGCACATCAGGAAAACCGAAGATACGATGGTGAAACCGGGTTTCGCCTTGATGAATTCGAAGGCCGGCCGCACCGTGTGGGCGGTAGTGTTTAATGCACCGGACACCATGCCGTCGGCATACCCTTTGTAGACCATCATCGTGCCGAAATAGGTCGGGTCCGACATCCGATCCCGGGCCATATCCTCGATCACTCCTTTATGCTGGCGCAAGCGCAGGTACTCCTTGACAAACGGTTCGAGCATCGGGCTGACCTGCGGATCGATAACCTCGACAAAGGTCAGATCCAGGCCGTTGGCCGCCGCCAGAGCCCGCACCTGCTGTTCGCGACCAAGTATGGTCAGATCGGCAACACCGCGGCGCAGCAAGATATCGGCTGCCCGCAGGATTCTCTCACATGTCCCTTCCGGCAACACGATACGCTGTCGGTCTTCTGCAGCCCGTTCCATCATCGCATACTCGAACATTTTCGGAGTAATCCGGTTCGGCTTGGACGAGATCACGTGCTCACTGAGCTCCTGAATTTTGACATACTTGGAGAAAAAACCGAGTGCTGTCGCGATCCGTTGCGAATCGTTCGGCTCAATGTGGGCGTACAGTTCATTCAACTGCTGGACAACCAGATACGTATGCCCCTGCACGCAGAGGATGGGGATCGGTGCCCCGGACCAGCCTTCAATCAGTTTCCTGACGCTCTCGTACGGCACCAACCCGCCGGTGAGCACGATCCCGGACACCTCCGGATAAGACTTGGAAGAACGTGCCGACAGGCAGGCAAGAATGATATCGGACCGATCTCCGGGCGTTATCACCAGGCAGCCGGGCTTCATGTACTCCAGAAAATGCTCGACCCGCATTGCCGCCACGATATATTCGCCGATCTTCGCGTTCATGCCGGACGCCCCATACATGATACTGGCATTGAGCCAACGCTTGACGTCGCCGATGGTCGGGTTGGCCAGGTCGCTGTTCTCCGGCATCACGTAGAACGGCAACCCTTCATCCGGGTGGACCTGCTTTCTGATTTCACTGATGGTCTCGGCGGTAACGCCTTCCGGGGCCCGGTTGATGATC
>JAZBPM010000016.1:0-5312 GCA_036351615.1 Desulfofustis sp. | reverse complement strand
CTGGCCTCCGAGACCGGCAGACAGGCCATCCATGGCCTGACGTGAAGCTTTCGGGCCTGATTCTCCGACCCACCGGGCCTTCGCGATGCAGCCTCCGGTAGAACCGGCCAGCCTGGGAAACTGATTTCCATTTTGAAAACGCAAAAAGGGACAGGTGTTAGCCTGCCCCTTGCCTTCACCACGGTCGGCACGAGTTTAATCCCATCCCGGCCGCTCACAATCATACCGCGCACTCCGATGCCCCCCCGGATCCGATTGATTCCGAGACGACAACCTATTTCTGAAACCGCAGGTAGACCTTGTACGCACCGCTGTCGATATCACGCGGCAGCAGATCGCCGTCGGCGACCATGATGGTCAGCACCCTGGCCTTGAGCGGGTCTTTGGTCTTCTTGCCGCGCCGTTCCATCCCGGACGGACCGGCAACGCCTTTGCGGGGCGGACGGATGTGGAGCAGTTTTGCCTCGGTAAAGCCGCTCGGTGGGGGCGGTTCGGTCTTGGCAGGAAAATTCTGGCTCAGCGACGGGGTGGACCCGATGATTATTTCCATGACGGCGCTCCGAAGCGTTGGGTCACGGCAGTGCCTGCGGCGCTGCCTGTTATCTGTAGGAAATATAAGGCAGATAATACCCGATCAGACAGTGTTGACAAGTTCTTCGACTACGGATGTGCGTCTTTTTCCATCCTCCCGGCCGACAACACCGCTTCCGGTGAGTTCACCGCGACCGCTCGCGGCAGGAAAATGATCGGTAATGATTCGGCAGGCATGCTATAGTAGATCGAACCAAGGATCGTATCGTCAGCGTCACCAACACTCCGGCTCCAATGAAGAACCCACTCGCCAAAAAACTCAAGCCAATTAAGGAAGTCCAGACCATTCGCGGTGTGCAGCTACCGATCGGTCTGGAATTCAGACAATTGGTGATCACCGGCCCGCCGGGGGCAGGAAAAACATATTATATCAACCAGATAAGAGGATGGCCCAACGAAGGATACATCGACCTGAGCAGGAAAGGATGGTGGCGCGACCAAACCTTGATTTATCGTCCGCGTGAAATCAATCTCGGCATCCCCTATCGCGGCCGGAAAGAGGTGCTCACCGTTTTTGACCAGGAGTGGCGCGAATCTCCACCGGAATCGCTACAAATCGATTATCAACGCATCAGAATTCCGCCACAGTCCCACAGTCTGCTGCGAACCAATTGGCGAGACCGCTATATTTTCGAATTCATCATCCCCGAACCGGAAGTGGTCTACGAGCGACGACGCAGCCGACAAAAAGAAGGCTACTTCCCGGTCGATGCTAACTTGACCCTGGCCGAGGTGAGCCGACAGATCCAGACCTATTGCGATATCGCCCTTTATCTCCATCGAGCCGGGGTCCATGTCTACATCAGGCACGACATCAGCGAGCCGCCGATGTTGATCAGCGAAAAAGGCGATGTGTCCCTGCCGCCTTGGGCCGTGGCAGACGCCAAGCCGCGGCCGAACCTGAAGACGTTGACCGGCTGGAGACAGCTGTTGCTCGGCCAGAGCCCGATTCCCTGGTTTTCGGTAACCGACGAAATACAGGAGTTGACCGGGCCGAGCCGGATTCCTCACGACGGCAAGAGCCTGGACATCCTCATCGGCGCCTTCCACCTCCGATTGTCTCCGGAAATACCGATGGGCGCCAGCAAGGGCTACCTGCGCTTCAACCGCAACTGGATCGTCAAGAAACCGGGCAGCTGCAGCGAGGTCAACATTCGCGGCTTTGCGCGTATCTGTCCCGGAGATACCGTTATCATCGGGCGTTCGAACAAAGATTATGACGATCTGTTCTCTTTCACCAGAGAGGTGGCCAAACGACAGCTATCCGTTTCCAACCTCAAGGGCGATCTGCTGGTCAAGCCGCTCAGTGACCAGCAGCGGATCAGCGTCGTCCGGATCGAGGATCTGGACAGCAGGGAACAGATGGATGCCAGCCGGGTCATGGCGATGCGCCAGGTCCGCTCACTGCTGGGCGGGAAAATCGCCGATCTGGACCGAACCAGTGCGCTGTCCCTGATTCTCGAAGTAAACGAGATCCTGGCCACCGAATCCTACCGACCACTCGACGGTTATGATCTGCCCGGCGGCCTGGTGGAGTTACCGGACGAACCGACACCGGTCATCGTCGGCGACCTGCATGCCCAGACCGACAACCTGCTCAAGATTCTCACCGAGAATTGTCTCTTCCAGGCCTTGAAAAGGAACAACGCGATTCTCTGCATCCTCGGTGACGCGGTCCACTCGGAAAACATCGACGAGATGGAGCGGATGGACAGTTCGATCCTGATCATGGATCTGATCTTTTCCCTGAAACGACGGTTTCCCGCCAATGTTTTTTACCTGCGAGGAAACCACGACGACTTCAACCCGGAACTCTCCAAAAACGGTATCGCCCAGGGCCTCTTGTTGAAAATGGAACTTGAGCGGCAACGCGGCCACGCTTACGTCGAAGCGATGCAGACGTTTTATCACCGCCTGCCCTACATGATCGTCAGTCCCTCGTTTATCGCCACCCACGCCGGACCACCGCGGGCCGGAACCACTCGGGAACAGATCATCCAGATCAGATTGAACCGTCAGACCGGTGAGGAGCTGACCAAGAATCGTCTCAAACGGCCACACTATCTGAGCGGTTACGGCAAAGCCGATATCAAGGCTCTGCGTCAGGCCTTTCAAGCCTCGAAGTCCACACCGATCATCGTCGGCCACACCCCGCTCGACCCGTTCGGCTCAGTCTGGCAGAATGTCGGCGGCATCAAGAATCATCACATCATCTGCAGTTCACACCAGAACGGCCCGGCTTGTTTCACGAGGATCAACGGCAAAATGGTGCCACTCACCTATTCGGCGGAACCGTTGACCAAATTGATCAACAAACTCAAACACAGGCCGTGATGGGTAGGTGCAGGATCATGCCGCAGCGCAGTATCCGCAGGCAAGGCCGGCCAGCCATCCCAACCATGAAGATGTTTTTCTTAGATCGCTGTGACGTTCAGTGATGGGGGTAATAAAGATTAGCAAGCGACGAAGTATGGATGGATGTATAATTGTCTTGAACAAAACCCTGGTCATCTGCTAATCAGTCCCTAACTTTTCCGACGTTGGAAAAACCACCTCAATCGGTATTCGCAGTCCGCCCGGCGTTGAGCCTTGCTCTCGGAAGACTGTGAAACAATCAGCCATGGATATCAAATCTACCACTCCGCTGTCCGGCCTGTTCAGAAAATCACCATTCAAACCGGTGCAACAGCATATGCGCCTGGTATTCAACTGTATCTGCCTGTTGCCGCCCCTGCTCGATGCCCTGTATCGCAAGGATTACGAACAGCTCAAGGAATTTGCCGAAGAAATCATCGGACTTGAATCGGAAGCCGACGAAATCAAACAGGCCTTTCGCCTGAACATGCCGAATACGCTGCTGCTGCCGGTCGATCGCAAAGACCTGCTCAGCCTGATGAGCGATCAGGACCATCTCGCCGACCTGGCCGAAGAAATCGCCAAGGTGCTGCTCTATCGAGACATGGAGGTGCCCGACGCCCTCAAGGTTATACTCGATGAACTGTTGGAAGGGACCATGGAGATCAGCGTAGCGGCCAAGGATCTGATCGAACAACTCGATGAGCTGCTGCAGGTCGGCTTTCGCGGTCGCGAGCAGGAGAAGGTCTCACTCATGATCGCCGGTGTTCGGCGCAGCGAACACAATATCGACGCCATCATCCATCGGGTCAAACGCACGCTGTTCGAACATGAACGCCGGCTCGACCCTATTTCGGTCATGTTCTGGTATCAGTTGATCGATCTGCTTGGAGGCATCTCCGACCAGGCCGAAAACATAGCCGATCGGCTTCTGCTCTTCCTCTCAAAATAATCAGCTATCGACATGGACATCATCGCATCGTACGGCACCGTTCTCGTGACCCTGGCCATAATTTTCGGCCTCTACATGACCTGGGGAATCGGTGCCAACGACCTGGCCAACGCCATGGGTACCTCGGTCGGTGCCGGAGCGGTAACGATCAAGCAGGCGATCTGCATCGCCATTGTCTTCGAATTTGCCGGTGCGGTACTGGCCGGCGGGCATGTAACCGGCACGATCCGGAAAGGGATTATCGACCCCTCAGCAATCACCGGTTCCCCGGAAATTCTTATCTACGGAATGCTCGCCTCGCTACTGGCCGCCGCCTTCTGGCTGATGGTCGCCTCGTGGAAGGGCTGGCCGGTGTCGACCACCCACTCGATCGTCGGTGCCCTGATCGGCTTTGCCATCGTCGGTATCGGTCCGGAGTCGGTGAAGTGGGGCAAGGTCGGCAGTGTCGTTGCAAGCTGGCTGGTCAGCCCGGCTGTCGGCGGAACCATCAGCTTTCTACTGGTAATGAGCACCAGAAAACTGATTTTCGACACCGACAACCCATTGCGTAACGCCAAACGGTTCGCCCCCGGCTATGTCTTTCTGGTCGGCTTCATCATTTCCCTGGTCACCCTGTTCAAAGGTCTCAGCCATCTCAATATCGATCTGTCGGTACCGCAGAGCTTCGGCGTCGCTATCTGCTTTGGGGCGTTGACGTCCATAATCGGCTGGTATTTCATTCGCCGGATCAGGGAAGACCGTGTTGCCGACCGAGATTTTCATTTTGCCAGCGTGGAGAAGGTTTTTGCGCCGATGATGATTTTTACCGCCTGCGCCATGGCCTTCGCCCATGGCTCGAACGACGTGGCCAATGGCATCGGTCCGCTGGCAGCGGTAATCAGCATCGTCAGCTCTGGCGGCGAGGTCATGCAAAATTCACCGTTGCCGGTCTGGATCCTGCTGATTGGCGGCGGCGGTATCGTGCTCGGCCTGGTGACCCTGGGCTACCGCGTCATGTTGACCGTCGGCCGCAAGATAACCGAGCTCACCCCGTCACGCGGCTTCTGTGCCGAACTGGCCGCCGCAACGACAGTCGTCATCGCCAGCCGGACCGGCATGCCGGTATCGACCACCCATATTCTGGTCGGCGCCGTCCTCGGCGTCGGCCTGGCCCGCGGCATCGGCGCTCTCGATTTGCGGGTCGTCCTGAACATCATCGTCAGCTGGCTCGTCACCCTGCCGGCCGGCGCCATCATGGCAATGTTCTTCTTCTTCACCTTGAAGGGAATTTTCGGCTAACCCCCATGACGGGACGTCACAACGAAGCACGAAAATCGGCGTAGTGGTCGAAAGGGCTGGCCGGTCCTGCCGGAGGCTGCATCGCGAAGGCCCGGCGGGCCGGAGAATCAGGCCCGAACGCTTCTCGTCAGGCCAT
>JAZBPM010000015.1:0-14068 GCA_036351615.1 Desulfofustis sp. | reverse complement strand
CTGGCGGCCGCCGTCACGCGGAGCGACTGATACAGACGCTCCGCGTGCCAGGCGGGAAGGAGCAGGGTGGACGTCGGGATCAGCTGAGCAGCGTGTCGATATCGCAGGAAGCCAGGCCGAAGGCCTGGGCGACCTGGTCGTAGTAGGTGATCTTCCCCGAGGCGTAGTTCACGCCGAGTTTGATTTCGCGATTTTCACGGCAGACCTGCTGCCACCGGTAGCTTCAAGGGTATGCTTGCCGGCCCCGCCATATGTTGTTAAATCAGCGAGCGAGTCTCATTTTCTGCCCCGCCTCGGTACAGTCAGGTTTTCTGACGATCGATCCGGGTTTGCAGTGCGGCCGAGCAACAGCCGCACATCTGGCCACCGCTCTGGTGGCACATACCGGTCAGGCCGTGCCGGGTCCGGCCGACCCGGCGCCGACAGAAATTGATCAGCAATGCCGCACCGACCAGCAGCGGTATAGTCAGCAGCAGGGTAGTAAAAAACAGGGTCATGGTCTTATCCCCCGAAGTCATCGAAGTGAATGTTTTCCGGTTCGACACCGAGGTTGTCGAGCATTTCCAGGACCGAGGAGAGCATCATCGGCGGTCCGCAGATATAATAATGGACATCTTCCGGGGCGGGGTGGTCCTTGAGGTAATTATGATAGAGGACCAGGTGGATAAAGCCGACATGGCCTTCCCAATTGTCTTCCGGTAGCGGTTGTGACAGGGCCAGATGAAACGAGAAATTCTCGTGTTCACGGGCCAGCTCCTCGAACTCTTCCTGGTAGAAGACTTCTTTCATTGAACGACCGCCGTACCAGAACGAGACCTTCCGGTTGGTCTTGCGCTCCTTGAACAGCTCGAAGATATGGCTGCGCAACGGGGCCATGCCGGCGCCGCCGCCGATATAGATCATCTCTTCGTCGCCGTCCTCGATCAGGAAGTCGCCGTATGGTCCGGAGATGGTGACTTCATCACCGGGCTTGAGGTTGAAAATGTACGATGATGCCTGGCCGGGAGGTGCCACGGGTTCACCTGGCGGCGGGCTGGCGATGCGGACGTTGAGCTTGATGATGCCTTCCTCACCGGGATAGTTGGCCATCGAGTAGGCACGGGTAACCGGGATGTAGACATGTGATTTGTATTGGAACATCTTGAACTTACGCCAGTCGGCAAGAAACCGATCGTCGATGTCGAAGCTCTGGTATTCGAGTTCGTGGGGCGGCACCTCGATCTGGATAAAGCCGCCGGCCTTGAAATCGACTTGGTCGTCAGGTGGCAGTTCGAGCACCAGTTCCTTGATGAAGGTGGCAACATTCTCGTTTGACTTGACAGTGCACCGCCACTTCTTTGTCTCGAGCATCTCCGGCGGCACCTCGATCTCCAGATCGCGTTTGACCGGGACCTGGCAGGCCAATCGGTAACCCTCGCGGGCCTCGCGGCGACTGATCGACGACTCTTCGGTGGGCAGGATGGCGCCGCCGCCTTCCTTGACGATGCAGCGACATTGCCCGCAGCTGCCACCGCCGCCGCAAGCCGAGGAGAGATAAATGCCCTGGTCGGCCAGGACGGTGAGCAGTTTGCCGCCCGGTTTGGTCTTTAACTCTTTTTTCTCGTTGACGACGATGTGCAGGTCGCCTCCCGGCAGCAGGGACTTCTTGGCCAGCACAATCAAGCTTACCAAGATGAACTGGATGGTCACAAAAACGGCCACCGCGACTAGAATTTCCTGCATTGCTGCGCCTCCCGGTTATACAGTTGACGACAGATAGTGTGGGCCGGTGTCATCATCATCCCCCCATGCCGGCCAGTCCCATAAAGGAGAGCGCCATCAGGCCGGCAGTGATAAACGTCATGCCGAGGCCGCGCAGCCCCCCCGGTGGGTTGGCGTACTCGCATTTTTCGCGAATGCCGGCCAGTGCCACCACCGCCAGCAGGAAGCCGGCGCCGGCGCCGAAGCCGTAGGCAGCGCTTTCGGCAAAGCTGTAATCTCGCTCAACCATGAACAGCGAGGCGCCGAGTATCGCGCAGTTCACCGTCAAGAGCGGCAAAAAAATGCCGAGCGTGTTGTACAGGGTTGGCACGAAACGGTCGAGTACCATTTCCAGGACCTGGACTACTGCGGCGATCATGCCGATGTAGATAAGCAGGCCGAGAAAGGTCAGGTCGACGTCCGGCTGGCCGAGCCAGCTCAGTGCCCCCGGTTTGAGCAGGTAACCGAGCACCAGGTTGTTCAGCGGTACCGTGATTGCGGTCAGGACCAACACGGCCAGTCCGAGGCCGAGCGCCGGTTTGACCTGCTTCGAGATGGCAAGGAAAGTGCACATCCCGAGAAAAAAACTGAGCGGCAGGTTCTCGATGAAAATCGCCCGGAAGATAATATCGACGTAATGCATCAGCTCTTCTCCTGCTGGGCTGGATCGACGCTCCTGAGTATCCAGATGATCAGCGCGATCAGGAAAAAACCGCTGGCCGGCAGGACCAGCATGCCGTTGGCCACGTACCAGCCGCCGTTGGTCGTCAGTTTAAGGATCTCGAAACCGAACAGTGAACCGGAACCGAACAGTTCCCGGACGAAGGCAACGCTCATCAGGATAAAGCCGTAGCCCAGTCCGTTGCCGATGCCGTCGATGAAACTGGCGATCGGCGGGTTAGACATGGCAAACCCTTCGGCGCGGCCCATGATGATGCAATTGGTGATGATCAGGCCGACGAAGATGGACAGCTGTTTGGACAACTCGAAGAAAAAGGCCTTGAGGACTTGATCGACAATAATGACCAGCGTCGCGATAACCATGATCTGAATCCCGATCCGCACCGTGTTGGGGATCTGGAAGCGGACGATGGAGATGGTCAGGTTGGAAAAGGCGGTGACCAATGTCACGCAGATCGACATCACGAAAGCGGTGGACATCTGGCCGGTGACCGCCAGTGCCGAACAGATGCCGAGAACCAGCAGGGCAATCGGGTTGCGTCTGAATATTGAGCGGAGCAGCAGCTCTTTGTGGGTTTCAGCCATTGAAGCCTCCCTGTTTTCTTATCTGTTCGAAAAACGGTTTGAAGCCGTGCTCGCCAAACCAGAATTCCATCAACCGGTCGACTCCGTCCGAAGTAAGGGTGGCGCCGGAGAGTCCGTCGACGCGATAGCGCTGAGTCTCCGGATCACCCTGACTACTGGGTTTCTGCACGGTAAATGCGAGGTCGCCCTCTTCGTCGTAGAGTTTTTTTCCTTCCCAGGTAGCCTGCCAGCGCGGATTTTCGATCTCACCACCCAGTCCCGGGGTCTCGCCGTGCTCGTAAAACGATACGCCGGTGATAGTGTTCAGATCAGCGTCAATGGCAACATAGGCATACATGGTCGACCACAGTCCTTTGCCGCGGACCGGCAGTACCACCTGGCTGACAGCACCGTCCTGCCGGACCAGGTGGACCAGGGAGTAGGTCTCCAGCCGCCTGATGCCGGCATCGTCCACCTCTCGGGGCAGCGGTCGGCCGGTCTCGTCCGCCAGGGCCGCAGCCGGTTGGTCGTATACTTCCGGATCAATATCGCTATCATCGACAAAACGGCCGCTGGCCAAATCGATCACCCTCGTTTCGATCACGTCGAACTGCTCAAGTACCGATACGCCTTCGCGATAGATACCTGCGGCGGCCAGGATATTCTTCTTCTGGTCGAGGGTACGGTTGATCTGCTGGTAGGGCTGCAGGCCGACGGCCGCCAGCGCCACCAGTGTCGAGCAGGCAAACGCGAGCACGAGCACGGAATAGAATGGTTTGAGGGGATGTTCTTCAGCCATGACGGAGCATCCTTCTGTTAACGTTGGCACGCAGCACGATATGATCGATCAGCGGGGCGAAGACGTTGCCCATCAAGATGGCCAGCATAACCCCTTCGGGGTACGCGGGATTGGCCACCCTGATCAGTATTGATAGAAATCCGATGAGGAGACCGTAATACCACTGGCCGGTAAGGGTCTGGGCGGCGGAGACCGGATCGGTCGCCATGAAGACGAGGCCGAAGGCGAAGCCTCCGAGCACCAGATGCCAGTGGACCGGCACGGCGTAGAGCGGATTGTCCGGATTGGGGACCAGTCCGAAGAGCAGCGCGGTGACCACGGCGCCGATCAACATCGACAGCATAATCCGCCAGGAGCCGATACCGGTGACGAGCAGCAGTGCGGCGCCGAGCAGGCAGGCCAGGGTAGAAGTCTCGCCGAGCGAGCCGGGGATGGTGCCGATGAATGCCTGCAGCCACGTGATATCGAGGACGCCGAGCGGATCCGTCGGGGATGCCTGGGTAATGGCACCGAGCGGCGTGGCGCTGCTCAGGCCGTCGACCGCGGTCCAGACCCGATCGCCGGTCATTTGCGCCGGGTAGGCGAAATAGATAAATGCCCGGGAGGCCAGCGCCGGGTTCATAAAATTTTTGCCCACCCCACCGAACACTTCCTTGGCGAAGATGACGCCGAAGCTGACGCCGACGGCGACCTGCCAGAGCGGGATGGTTGGCGGCAGGGTCAGCGGCAGCAGCAGGCTGGTGACCAGGAAGGCCTCGGAGAACTCGTGACCGCGGATCAGGTTGAACAACGCTTCCCAGATCGAGCCGACAACCACCGTTACCAGGTAGATCGGCAGGAAGTAGAGCGCTCCATGAACCAGGTTGGACAGCAGCGAATGAGGGTCGATACCGACTAGTCCCATCACCGCGCCACGCCAGCCGTCGGGCAGATTGCCCAACTCGGCCAGTACCAGGTTGGCCTGGTAGCCGGTATTCCACAGCGCCATGAAGGTGCAGGGGATCAGTGCGATGATGACCGTGATCATGATGCGTTTCAGATCGATGGCATCACGGATATGCGGGGCGGTCGTCGTGGATTTGGTGGTCGAGAAGAGAAAAGAGTCGGTGGCCTCGTAGAGGGGGTACCAGCGCTCGAATTTACCGCCCTTGTCGAAGAGCGGCTTGAGTTCGAGAAAGCGTTTGTTCAGATAATTCATGGGATCGACCGGCAAGGGTTAGCCTTCTATTTCGATTGAGGTCAGCGTGTCACGCAGCATCGGTCCAAAGTCGTTTTTGCCTGGGCAGACGTAGGAGCACAGTGCCAAGTCCTCCTCTATCAACTCGAGACAACCGAGTTGCTTGGCCTTCTCGGTATTGCCTGAGGCGATACTCTTGAGCAGGTAGGTCGGAATCATGTCCAGCGGCATCACCTTCTCGTAGGTGCCAAGCGGGAAAATAGCCCGGTGTCCACCCCAGACCGCGGTGTCCAGCGGCAGCGATCCCGGCTTGCGAAAGGCCGACCAGAAGGCCCGGGTCACCGAGAACCGGTCACCGCCGGGGCGCAGCCAGCCGAAGAAGGACCGGCCGGTGCCTTCCGGCAGACAACTGATCTGCTGGTGATAGCGGCCGAGGAAAGCAATCTGTTCGTCGGCCCGGCGGCCGTCAAGCACCGAGCCGGACAGCAGGCGGGTTGCGCCGTCATCGACGATCTCGCCGGTGCACAGCTCACCGATCGCAGCACCGAGCCGGGTCGCCAGGTGGCGCGGTTTCTTGACCGACGGTCCGGCCAGTGACACGATCCGGTCGACGGCCAGTTGCCCGGTGCGCAGCAAGGCGCCGATCGCCGTCACATCCTGGGCGCCGATCTGCCAGACGGTCCGGTGTTCGTTGACCGGGTCGAGAAAATGGATATGGGTCGACGGCAGGCCGGCCGGGTGCGGGCCGGCAAAACCGATCGTTTCAACCCCCGGCAGATCGATCGCAAAGGCCTGCCAGTCGGCCGGGAGACACAGGTAAATCGGCCGGTCGAGCAATCGTTGCAGAGCCGCCAGGCCGGCCAGGAAATCATCCTGGCGGCCGGACAGAACGACCTCCATAGCCGGCGCCAGGGGCGCCGTGTCGATAGCGGTGACGAACAGCGACACGGGAGTGCCGTCAATGGCCGGGATCTTGCCGTAGGGGCGGGTGCGCAGCGCACACCAGAGACCGGAATCGATCAGCAGCCGGCGCAACTCCTCCGGGGAAAACGTGTCGGGTGTGCTGTCCGGGTCACAGAACGACAAACCCTCTTCGTCGGACAGCTCGATGATCAGCGATTCGAATCGTCGCTTGGCGCCGCGATGAATAGCCACCACCTTGCCGCTGCCCGGCGCGGTGAACTGGACTCCGTCATTTTTCTTGTCTGAAAAGAGTGGTTGCCCGCAGCGAACATGGTCGCCGACCTCGACCAGCATGGTCGGTTTCATGCCCGGGTAGTCATCGCCGAGCAGCGCCACCTGCCGGACCGGTGGTCCCTGGCTAAGCTCTCCGGCTGGTCTGCCGCTGATCGGGATGTCGAGCCCTTTGGTGATGCGTATCTGTCTCATGTCAGCTGAAAAACCCCTTGGTCGAGTATTTGTTGAGCTCTTTGTCAAAAAAGTAGCCTTCACAATCCGGCAGTGTTGCCAGCAGCGCCAGCGAACGCTCGGCTCCGAGCACCATGGTCGCAGTCGCCAGACCGTCGGCTCGGGCCACCGTCGGTGCCAGAATCGAACTGCTGGCGATCTGCAGCGGCGAAAAACCGGTGCGCGGATCGATGATATGGTGGACCGTTCGATCGTCGGTGAAATATTGCAGATAATCACCGGAGGTGGCTATGGCCCGGTCGCTCAGATCAATGGTGTCCATATGCTGGAGATTGTCGCTGCGCGGGTTCCTGATGCCGATATGCCAGGCCTGGCCGTCCTGACGTCGGCCGATTACCATCAGATCGCCGCCGGCCTCGACGTAGGCATCGGTGACACCGCTGGCTCGCAGGGTGGCGACCCCCTGGTCGACGATATAGCCCTTGGCGATACCGTCCAGCGTGATGCCGGTACCATGGCGGGCAAGGCGTATCGTGGCCGGGTCTTCAATGAGGATATACCGATAATCGACCAGTTGCAACTTCTCTTCGATGACCGACCGATCCGGCAGTGTCCCGCTCTGTTTGAACCTGCGATACAGGCCGAGCAGCGGCAGGACGGTAGGGTCGAAGGCGCCGTCGGTCAATTCACTCAGTTCCCGTGACATTCTCAGAACTTCCAGCAGCTCCGGCGGGGCGTTGTGGACGACGCCGCGCCGATTCAATTCCGACAGCGGACTGTCCGCCACATAGGTGCTCAGCATCGAGGATAGTGTCTCCATCCGGCGGATGCAGGCGGTGATTGCCGTCCGACAAAACTCTTCGTCGGCGCCACAGACGGTCAGGTTGACCGTGGTGCCCATGAGCGGCTGGCTGTAACGGACCGCAGTCGGCGAGGGAGGCCTGCCGAAGGAGAGGTAAAGCACGGAGCCGACAACACCCGCGGCGGCGCCAAGCTGCAGCAGACGGCGCCTGGTCAGGCCGGGAGATCCCGGTAGTGCGGCATTGTTTGCTGGTGACGGAGGTGTCGTGGTCATGGCGCGCTTCGTCTGAGACGGCCGGCAGCGGTTTCGTCGGTGCCGGCCTCTGCCGGGTCGGTTGTCTGGTTCGATTCACAAGAGCCACCTCACTATAACCACTGTGGTGCCGCTGGGCAAAAGAAACGTTTGCTGGCAGTGGCCCTGTCGGGTGTGTTAAGATGTTGCCGCCGGGACCGATCAGGGCCGCGCGGTGCAGCGTAGAGAGCGCCTGAGCGGAAGATGAGGGCAGGGAAACAAGACAAGCGATCCGGTCGATGACCGGGGCCACTGCAAAGCGAGGTGTTCGATGGATACCAGCCGTGTCTATGAGAAACTGGGCTTGTTCTATCTGGGCAGGGAAGTTGCGGTCGGTGACGGGACCCCATCCGAGTTGCCGTTCCTTCTCAAGAGCAAGGACCTGACCACCCATGGCGTGATCATCGGCATGACCGGCAGCGGCAAGACCGGTCTTGGTGTCGGCCTGATCGAAGAGGCGATCATGGACGATATCCCGTCGATCATCGTCGACCCGAAAGGCGACATGGCCAATCTGCTGCTGACTTTTCCCAAGCTGCAGGGAGAGGACTTCAAGCAATGGATCGAACCGGGCGAGGCCTCGCGAAAAAACCTGACGATCGACGAACTGGCCGAGCAGACCGCCCGCACCTGGCGGGACGGGCTTGCTTCCTGGGATCAGGGTAGTGAGCGAATCGAGGCGCTGCGCGGTAAAACCGAGATGACGGTCTATACCCCGGGCAGTGGCAGCGGCGCCCCGGTTTCCATCCTGTCCGGGTTTGCGGCGCCCGACGAGCAGTTGTTGCGCGACCAGGACGGGCTCCAGGCACTGGTCGGTTCCACCGTCACCAGCTTGTTGTCCCTGGTGCGCGTCGAAGGTGACCCGCTGACCAGCCGGGAACACATTCTCGTATCTTCCATTCTGCTCCATTACTGGCGCAACGGGCAGGATCTTACAATGGAGTCGCTGATCGGTGCCTTGGTCAATCCGCCGTTCGATACGGTCGGCGTTTTTTCACTGGCACAGTTTTTCCCCCAGAACGACCGGATGACGCTGGCAATGAAGCTCAATAACGTTATCGCCAGCCCGTCTTTTGCCTCCTGGTTGCAGGGCGAGCCGCTTGACGTTCAGCAGCTGCTCTATGGCGATGAGGGGCGTCCGCGAACGGCAATTTTTTCGATCGCCCACTTGAGCGAGGCGGAACGGATGTTTTTCGTGACCCTGCTGCTCAATGCGGTGATCTCCTGGATGCGGCGGCAGCAGGGTACTTCGTCGCTCAAGGCACTGTTTTACATGGATGAGATCTTCGGTTATTTCCCGCCGACTGCCAATCCCCCGTCGAAACGACCGATGCTGCTGCTGCTCAAACAGGCCCGGGCCTACGGCCTCGGGGTTGTGTTGGCCACCCAGAACCCGGTCGATCTCGATTACAAGGGGTTGGCCAATATCGGCAGCTGGTTCGTCGGCCGGCTGCAGACGGCCCAGGATCAGGACCGGGTGCTGGACGGTATCGTCGGCTCCGGCAGCGGCTTTTCCCGAAATGATGTGCGCACGCTGCTGGCCGATATGAAGGGGCGCCGGTTCATTCTCGCCTCGGCGCATCGTGACGAGCCGGTGCTGTTCGAGACCCGTTGGGTGATGTCATATCTGAAAGGTCCGATCGGGCTTCCCGAGATCGCCACCCTGATGAAAGGACGGCGCGGTGGCGGTGGCGCTGCTTCTATGGTGCCGGCCGACCGCGATCACTGGTCCGGACAGCTGTCCGACCAGGCTCCGTTGCTCAGCAATGGTATCGACCAGCGCTATTTCCAGCCGCCGCTGCTGGTCGAGCAACCGGTCTTCCAGCCTTGGCTGGCGGTAGCGGCGTCGGTGCGGTTCTATCAGGCCAGCCGCGCCATCGACGAGGTCAGGCATTGCTCGCTGCGCCTGCCGCTCGATGAATCGTTTGCCCGGATCGACTGGCAGGTGGCCGAGCCGCTGGCGATCGATCCCGACAGCTGTGCTGACGCGCCGCCGTCGAACAGTCTCTTTCAGGGCCTGCCGGCGGAAATAACGGCGATGAGGGACCTGCGGGCAGTTGAACGCGAATTTGCCGATTATCTCTACCAGACCCAGCGACTCGAGTTGCTCCGGGCGCCGGCGGTGAAGCTGGAATCTCGACCGGGTGAACGCGCGGCCGATTTTCGTGTGCGTATTGGTGATGTGCTTCGGGAGCAGAAAGAGGAGGCGGCGGAGAAGGTGCTGGCCGGCTTTGCCCGTAAACGGGAGCAACTGGCAAAGCGTCTGGAAGCGGCTTATCTCAAGGTGGACAAAGAGCGCGGCGATGTCAGCGCCCGCAAGACGGACAGCTTGATCTCTTTCGGCACGGCCATCCTCGGGGCGGTTCTGGGCCGCAAGGCATTGTCCACGACGACCGTGACCAGGACCGCCGGCACCATTAGAAGTGTCGGTCGGGTGGCCAAGGAGAAGCAGGATGTCCGCCGGGCGGAAGAAGCGGCAGCCCTGATCGAGCAGCAGATCAATGAGCTTGACGCCGATCAGCAGGAAGCGATTGCTGCTCTTGCCGACACCTACGATCCGGCCCGGGTCGAGACCGAAACGATTTCGTTGAAACCGCGGCGGGCCGATATCTTCGAGGTCCGGGCCTGCCTGCTCTGGGAAATGGTGCCGCCGCCGACACCGCTGCACGGTTGAACAGGTCGGCAAGAACTCTTTGCAACACGGGTCGTTCAGTCGTCGAGCACACGCTGCACCGCCCGGCCGAGTTCGCGCAATGAATAGGGCTTTTTCAGGAAGGCGCCGGCCCCGCACCGCAACGTTGCCTCGACATCCTCGTTGGTGGAATAGCCGCTGACAACCACCGCTTTCTGGCCCGGCGTGCGGGCGCAGATTCGGGCATAGGTCTCGCGGCCGTTGATGCCGGGGGCCATCTGCATGTCGAGCAGCAACAGGTCTGCCGGAGTGCTTGCCAGATAGGCCAACGCCGCCTCGCCGCTGTCGACCGCCGTTGCCTGGTAGTTCAGCGTGGTGAGCATATGGACGGCGATTTCCCGCAGGTGCTGCTCGTCATCGATGACCAATACCCTCTCGCCGCGGCCCATCAGGTGAACGATGTCCTCCTCCTCGACGACGGTGGCTGCGGGGGCCTCGGTAACCGGCAGGAAAACGGTGAATGCGGAGCCGCTCTCGGAACTGGTTACCACGATCGTACCGCCATGCTCCCTGACCGTGCTCCAGGCAACGGTGAGACCAAGTCCGGTGCCGCTTCGGCCCAGCCGTTTTTTGGAAAAGAACGGCTCGAAGATCTTTTTGAGATGCTCCTCATCGATTCCTTTCCCGGTGTCGCGGACCTCAAGTCGGAGGTACGCCCCCGGCACCAGATCGTGAGGCAGGCGGGCGTCGGTCTCATCGAGCTGATCGCAACGGATCTCCACCCGGCCGGCTTGCTCAACCGCTTCGAAGGCGTTGATCACCAGGTTCATCACTGCTTTTTCGATATGGATCGGCGAACAGCGGCAAAAGATCGGCTCCGGGCAGGGGGTGAAGTCAAATTCGACGTCCGGATGGTGTCGGCGGATCGTGCTGAGTTCGGGCGAGGCAGCAAAGGCACCGACCAGATTGTTGATCTCGACTATCTCACGCACGGCGGCCGAGTCTCGGGCCACCGTCAGCAGGTCGGCAACGACGGCCGCAGCCCGTTCGCCGGATCGCCGGATCGCTTCGATGCTCGGCCGTAACGGGTCGTTTTGCTCGAGCTTTAGTAGCAGCAGCTCCGGGTAATTGATGATCCCGGCCAGGATATTGTTCAAATCGTGCGCCACCCCACCGGCCATCAGTCCGAGCATTTCCATTCTTTGAGATTGCTGGCGTTGCCGTTCCAGTTCTCGGCGTTGCCGGTCCATTTCGAGACGGGCGGTGATGTCGTGGCCGATGATGCTGATATCGATGAGGTGGTGGTTATCATCGAAGTGCATGTTGGCGGTGATCAGCAAATGACGAATGGTGTCGTCCTTATGCCTGAGGCGAACTTCCAGGGAGGCGCTCGTCGTTTCTTCCCGCGGCCATCGCCTGGCGGCTTCCTGGAGCAGGTGACGGTCCTCGGGATAGACAAAGTCGGGCAGCGGTCGGCCGATAACCTCATCGACCTCGAAGCCGGTCAACCTGACGATGGTGTGGTTGGCATAGGAAATCGACAGGTCGTGCTGCAGGCGAAGGACCAGATTGCTCGTCTGCTCGATCAATTCACGGTAATGGAGTTCACGTTCCCTCAGTTGTGATTCCCGTGTCCTGATGGCATCGGCCATGGAGTTGATGTTTTCGGCCAACTGGTCGAGTTCGACAAAGGATTCGGGCGGCAGAACGTCGCCGTAATCTCCCCGGGCGATGATTGCGGTACGATCGGTGATTTCTGAGATTGGGGCAGCAAGACTGCGGGCCCGGTACAGTGAGAAGACGAGTGACAAAGCCGCGGCGCCGCAGATGCCGGCGCCAAAGATGAGCAATACGATGAGCAGTCGCCTGCCCAGGTGATCGAGCGGTTCGGCGAACAGGCAGACCCATTTGGTCGGTTCGATAATACTCGTGGCGCCAAGATAGCGCCTTCCCTGGAAGATGAATTCGCCGGCACGCTCGTCGCCGGCCAGGGCGGATGAAACGAGGGCGATATCGTTCATCATAATGCTGTCGCCGATCAGGGAAGGGTCGGGATGGATGATGATCGCCCCGTTCCGGTCGATAACCGCGGTGACCACGTTGTTTCTGCTGAGCCGGGTGATGAGTTGTGCCAGCAGGCTGAGGTTGATGTCGGCGGCCAGCACCGCTTCTCCGGCCGGAACGTAGAGGGTGAGACTGGTTTTGCCGCTGGAGAGCGACAAGAAGGTGTCCGACCATTGCGGTTCGCCGGAGGCCCGGACGGCGTTGAATTCCTGTTTGTGACTGAGGTCGATGCCGAGCAGATCGATCCGCTGGGATTCGCGGTCGGCCGGCAGGCCCGCATTGACGATGCGCCCCCGATCATCGAGCAGATAGATGGAGTCAAAATACGTCGAGTCGCGCAGGTGGCTGTTGAGCATCGCTTCTACGGCCTCTTGCTGTCGGGCGTCCGGCAGCATCCTGGCAACGGTGCGGAGCACGGAGAGCGGTTGGCCTATGAAGAGCTGAATCTGGCCCCTTGTTCCCTGCGACAGTGTGTCGATGCGCACGAAGAAATCGTCCCTGACGGTCTTGATGACAAACAGCAACGTAAAAAGCGCGATGAGGGCAAGGGGCAGCAGACCGGTGAGGATATGCGAGAATAGCAGGCTCTGCCTGAGCGTTTTACTGTCGCTCACCGGAAATCCTCGAGGATGACAAAATCGCCGTTGTTGATAACGCCCATAAAGGTGGGATGTGACGCGTCACCGTATCGGTTGATGACAATGTCCCCCTGCAGTCCGGGGAAAGTGGAGTGGCGCAGGACAGCCTCTTTAATCGATTCATTCGGCCCGCGACTGTTCATCGATTCCCCGACGAGCATGACTGCGTTGAAGGCGTGCAGGGCGCCGAAACCCGGATCGCCCTGGTAGACCTGTTCGAAGCGGTGCTTGAAGTCGCGGTAGGAGGGGGAACTGCTCTTGCGGTTGAAGAATTGGGAAATGACCGCACCTTCCACCGATCGGCCGCCCAGGCTGAGCAATTGTTCGGTGGCCGACCAGTCGGACAAGGCAAGTTGAATGTCCCAGTCGATTTTGCGAACCTGCTGGCAGATCATGGCTGCATCTACCGAATTGGCGACCACGACGAGCACATCGAAATCGTGCCCGCGCATCTGCTCTACCAGCGGCAGCAATTGCGCGCCGGGATCGCTGGTGAACGGAAAGGGCTGGACAATGTCGCCGCCGGCCCCGAGGAAGGTCTCCCGGAAGGAGTGATACCATTGTTCGGTGTAGGCCTGATTGCCGAGATCGTAGATGACCCCGGCCCGTCGAGCATCAACCCTCTCTCTCAGGTAACGGGCCATCGTGGTTGCGGCGGTGGTCGAAACGGTGCAGGAGCGAATGAGATTGTCGTCGATATCGCTGAGCAGCGGTGTCGAGGTGGTCGGACTGACCAGCAACGTCGAACTCTTGTTGATTATCGGCAGGGTAGCCATGGTCATGGCACTGGTGGTGTGCCCTATGATAACCGGGACCTCGGCGGCCAGCAGCTCGGCAACAGCAGCCCTGGCCAGCGCTTCGTTATGGCCGTCATCCTTGACCAGCAATTCGACAGGACGGCCGTTGATTCCTCCCTGCTCGTTGATCCGGGCGACGGCCAACTCGGCCCCTCTCCGGCAATCGACCCCGAGATCGGCCGCTTTGCCGGTCAGGCCGCCGATGAACCCGATCGTCAATGGGGCGGGCTGGCGGTTGATCAATAAGACAGCTGCCGGCACGAACAGCGCCGCGGCAAGCAGGATGAGAAAAGTCGACCTTTTCGTAAAGCGCATGCTCTTTCCTTTTCTCTTCAGTTCGGAATCCTTCACCGCCAAGCAGTTGCTCGACAGGCACTTGGGGTCAGGTGCTTGTCATGCTTCATTCATTGTAGCCAAAAGGCGATCAAAGAGCAAAACTTCGCAGCAAGAGACGAGTCGTTCCCGGTGGGGGAGTGCAACCATTTGCATGACAGGCTTCGGCCGGTCTTTCGCTG
>JAZBPM010000014.1:0-20796 GCA_036351615.1 Desulfofustis sp. | reverse complement strand
TGCTGCGCTGTCTCCATCAGGTGCAACCGGCCGCTTTGTTTACAGGCCGCATACACCAGATCGCGCCAGCGCTGCTGCTTGCGCGCCCACCGCTCATCGGCGATCCGTCCCTGGCTGCGACTACTGGTAAACGGCAGGAATCGCGTTACTCCGAGTTCGGTGCAACGTTGTACCAACTCATCCATTTTTTTGCCCTTCAGGTCACCCTGAAAGAGCCAGACGGGATGCGCGGGTTCCGCTTCCTGGGCGATTTTTTCCTGCAACCGGATTACCACCTGCCGGCCAAGCTGTTCAATGGAGCCGCGGTACAGGCCGCCGATCCCGTCGAGCAACTCCACCTCGTCTCCATGCTGCAACCGCAACACCCGCAGGCAATGATGGGCCTCTTCCCGGTCGAGAACTACCGGGCTGTGGAGATCCTCCACCGGCTTAATAAAAAAACGTCTCATATTTGACTTTCCGAAAACATTCATCTATTGTCAAACATAACAGGGCTCTTATTCGTACAATCAGACATTTGGGAACCTTGAAAAAATTGTCATTCCGTCCAATCTCATCGTTGCACAATCAAATTTTATCCTCGGAATATCATGTATATGCCTGCGGTAAAATGTTCTTGCGCGCCTTGATCTTGAACGAAATTCCGAATTTTTCAAGCTCCCCATTTTCATGACGACGACCGGTCCCAAGAATCAGACACTGCCGCTCGAACAACGCCTGCACGAACGGTTCACGATGCACCTGCCCGTTCGCGTGGCCCTGATCAGCGGCGCCAATGTCGAGTCCTTCGGAGAACTGATCACTGCCAATATCAGTTCCGGAGGCGCCTTTATCAGCACCGATCAGCCCCTGCCGATCGCCAGCCGGATCGCCATGGAATTTCTCATCTCATTTGTCGATCTGAAAAAACTGCGCTTTATCCTGTCGCTCGACAGTCTCCGCCGTTGCGCCGGGAAGCCGGCCTGGGTCAAGGCCACCGGAGTCGTCATCCGTCACGAAGGCGACGGGATGGCTGTTATCTTCGACGACGATTATCAGCTCTCACCGATGCAGATCTCCGACTGATCCGTCAGCGCTCCATTTTTACCAGGCGCAGCGCGCACCACTCACCATCTTGCAGCTGACCGGCACACCGAAACGATAGCGTCGCAAAACGATCCAGCAGCGAGGTCACCTGCGCGCCGCAGATCAGACCGGACAGCAGCAGGCTGCCGCCATCGTCGGTGACCCGGGCGAGATCGCCGGCGAGATCGAGCAAGGTGTCGTGAACGATATTGGCCATCACGACCTGATAGCGATCGGCACAATCAATCAGGGAACGCGACGACACCTCAACCCGGTCCTGGAGCGTGTTGCTGCGCACATTCTCAGTGGCCACTCGCACCGCTTCGGGGTCATTGTCGAGAGCGACCGCGCCGGCCGCGCCGAACAGCACCGCCGCCATCGCCAGAATCCCGGTGCCGGTGCCGACATCGAGCACCCGGGGTTCCGCCGATGTACCGATCACCTGGCGCAGCAGCTCCAGACACAGTCTGGTTGTCTCATGATGCCCGGTGCCAAACGCCATGCCCGGATCCATGACGATCACCTGTTCATCGTCGCCGGGCCGGTATTCTTCCCAAGTCGGCGCGATCACCAGGCCGGGAACGATGGTAAAGGGCCGAAAATGCTCCTGCCAGCTGGTCGCCCAGTCCTGATCGGCGACGATGTCCCGGGTGATGAGAGGCGGCGCCACGGCAAAGATGGCCGCCAGTTCCTCACCGTAAAGGGCAAGACGCCGCTCCGCTTCGCCGCCGTCTATACCGGTGGCGGACGATGGCTGCAGGAAGGCGTGCACCGTCGCAACCGGTGCCTCCTCATCGACACCGCACTCCACCGCCGCGCCAAGCACCCCGACCAGGTAGTCGCTCAGGGCGTCGACCAGCCGGGCGTCGGTCTCAATCGACAATCTGATGATCTCCATATATCCCTCCTTGACCCCATGAGAGAGGCCTTAACGAGCACTTGATATCTCGCGGCATTGATAAGATCAATCCTCCAACGCGGGTCAGCAGTTAATGGTAGTAGTTTGCGAGACAGTCGTTTGCGGTTGCGGGGGACAGGTAGTTTGAGGGGGACAGGTTAAAACCTGTCCCCCATTGAAGTTTGTCCCCCATTGAGGTTTGTCCCCCATTGATTGGGTTTGGCCCCCGATGATTGGGTTTTGTCTTGCCGTTGGTTGAGACAAGGTACTGTATTCCAACAAGGATCGCCACGGTTGTCAGTGCTGGCGGATACGGAGCATTCCGCTCAGAGCTGCGGTGCGACAGAACTTTTTGCCGTGTGTCCGGTAATTTTTGTTGACAGAGTCATCGATTCCCAACAGTATTAATCTTTTACAGGAGACCATGGCAGAACATCATTCCCATCACCTGGTTTACGGGACCCTCAACGACTATCTGACCGGCGAGGAGCTGGTCGACACGGATGACGAACGCATCCGCCAGGGCCTCACTAAACTGATGGTCGAGGAGCGCGGCTACCGCAAAGAAGAACTTCAGCCGCGACTCTCTATCGAAACGCTGTTCACCAGGCATTTTGTCACGTCCGTTATCGACCTGACGGTTCGGCTCGAAGACCGACAGTTCATGATCATCCGCTACGGACCAGGGTCGCTGGTCAGCCGGGAACGCTCCGCGATCGCCGCCGCCCGGGTTCTCAACCCGGAGTACCAGATCCCGTTGGCCGTCGTTACCAACGGCCAAGACGCCCTGCTCCTGGATACGGCAACCGGAAAAACCATCGGTGAAGGACTGGCGGCCATTCCAGATCGTCAAGCGGCCCTGGACATGCTGCCGAGCCTGCTCTTTCTTCCATTTGTGGATGAAGAGAAACGACAGCGGGAAAAGCGCATTCTCAACGCGTTCGACCTCGAACGCTGCTGTCTCGGTATTTGATAACGAGCAGCAAACGAACCTGAAAAGAGGACCTCCATGACCACCGCAGAACAGTGGACAAAATCAAGCTGGAAAGCGTTCCCAGCGCTACAGCAACCCAACTGGCCGGATCAAGCCGCCGTCGACAAGGTATTGGCGGAATTATCAACCCTGCCTCCGCTCGTTTTCGCCGGTGAAATCAGATCGCTCAAGGCCCTGCTGGCCAAAGCGGTAAAAGGTGAGGCGTTCCTGCTTCAAGGGGGCGATTGTTCGGAAAATTTTTCGCAGGTCACCGCACCGAAGATTCGTGAGACCCTGAAAGTACTGTTGCAGATGGCCGTTACCCTGACCTACGCCGGTGGCGTTCCGGTCATCAAGGTCGGCCGTATCGCCGGCCAGTTCGCCAAGCCTCGCTCCGCCGATACCGAAACGATCGACGGCTTGACCCTGCCGTCCTATCGCGGTGATATGGTCAACAGTCCCGAACCGACGGCGGCGGCACGAATGCCCAATCCGAAACGGATGCTCAAAGGCTACAATATGGCCGCCGCCACGCTGAATCTGCTGCGCGCCTTCACCCGCGGCGGTTTCGCCGCACTGCACCGTGTCCAGGCCTGGAACCAGGAGTTTGTCGCCCAATCGCCGATGGGCCGGTCCTACGAACGAATGGCGGGCCAGATCGATCGGGCCATCCAGTTCATGGAAACAATCGGTATCTCGATGGATACCCCGCAGATAACCCAGGCCCAATTGTTCACCTCCCACGAAGCACTGCTGCTCGGCTACGAGGAGGCGCTGACTCGGGTCGATTCAACCAGCGGCGGCTGGTACGACTGTTCCGCCCACCTGCTCTGGATCGGCGAACGTACTCGACAGCTTGACGGCGCCCATGTCGAATTTTTGAGCGGTGTCCTCAACCCGATCGGCGTCAAAGTCGGACCGACATACGAACTGGATGATATCAAGCGATTGATCGACAAGCTCAACCCGGACAATGAACCTGGCCGGCTGACCCTGATCACCCGTTTCGGCTTGAAAAACATTGAACGAGTACTCCCGCCCCTGCTGCGCGAGATGAAACGGGAAGGCCACAACATCGTCTGGAGTTGCGACCCGATGCACGCCAATACCTATACGTCGAGTAGCGGCCACAAGACGCGAAACTTCAACGATATCCTGGCCGAGGTTACCTGCTTTTTCGAGACCCACTGGGCGGAAGGTACCATCCCCGGCGGCGTCCACTTCGAATTGACCGGAGATAACGTGACCGAGTGTATCGGCGGCGCACGCGATATTCTCGACGACGATCTCGACCGGAATTACCTGACCACCTGCGACCCTCGGCTCAATGCCGAGCAGAGCCTTGAAGTCGCCTTTCAAATCGCCGAGATGATCCGCAGTTGAGTCGGCACAGCGAGCGGGAACGATGACCGTGCCCGCTCGCTTAACACTCCTGATTTCATCAAGATTACAATCGTGTAATCTTTCTTGACCACCACTCCGATCCGTTTACTGTTATCTGCAGAAGCAGCCAAGACCGCCCTTTCCGGTCTGGTGCAACATCTTTTCGGTACACGGAGAAAAACACCATGGAAAACACACGTATCCTTCGCCTGTCAACGACCCCGTTTATTGCCCTGATCCTTCTTCTCGTCGCCTCGCTCGTCACTGTTCGCGCGGCCCCGACAGAGGAAGATATCGAAGTGCTCGATCGTTCCGCCAAGGCCTTTGCCCAGGTCGTCAAAGACGTCAAACCGGCCGTCGTCCATATCAAGGTCGAAAGTACCGCCAAACCACCGGCGGAAATGGAAGAGTTTTTCAATCATCCGTTTTTTGAGCGTTTTTTCGGACCTCAATTCCGGTTTCAGGATCCCAATCGACCAAAACGTCGGCAATACGGCGCCGGTTCCGGATTCATCATCAGCGACGACGGGCACATCCTGACCAACAACCATGTTGTTGAAAACGCTGAAAAGATGACGGTCACTCTGGCCGATAATCGCGAGGTTGAGGCCAAACTGATCGGCACCGACCCGCAATCCGATGTGGCGCTCATCAAAATTGATGTTGACGAAGAACTGCCGACCCTATCGCTCGGCGATTCCGATGCCCTCGATGTCGGTGAGTGGGTGATCGCCATCGGCAACCCGTTCGGCCTGAACCAGACCGTCACCGTCGGGGTGGTCAGCGCCAAGGGACGGAGCAGGGTCGGTATCAATGAATACGAGAACTTCATCCAGACCGATGCCGCCATCAACCCGGGCAATTCCGGTGGCCCGCTGATCAACATCTACGGCGAAGTGGTCGGTATCAATTCTGCATTGTACAGCCGCACCGGCGGCTACATGGGGATCGGTTTCGCAATCCCGATCAACATGGTGAAATCCATCGAAGATCAGCTGCAGAAACACGGCAAGGTGACCAGAGGCTGGCTCGGCGTGGTCATTCAGGACGTCAATGAAGAGCTGGCCAAATCATTCGGCTTGAAAAAAGCAAAGGGCATCCTCGTCAGCGAGACCCAGCAGGATTCACCCGCCGACAAGGCCGGCATCCAGCAAGGCGATATCATTACCGGCCTCGACGGTGTTGAACTCAAGGATGTGGCCGATCTGCGCAATCGCATCGCCTTGACCATTCCCGGGACCACCGTAACTCTGCAGGTCGTCAGGGACGGCGAACCGCTGGAAATCAAGGTCGAGATCAACGAGCAGCCGGCCGACTTCGGAGTTGCCCGGAGCGGCAGCGATAGTGCTCTTGGCTCGTTCGGTCTGGCCGTGCAGGAACTCACACCCGAACTGGCGGAACAGCTGGGCTATCAAGACCGTCAGGGAGTCGTCATCAGTGAGGTCGAACCGGGCAGCGTCGCCGAGCAAAGTGGCTTGAAAGCAGGCCAGTTGATCGAAGAAGTAAACAAGGTCAAAATTTCTAACATCAGGGAGATGCAGCAGGTGCTGAGCAAATCGTCGCACAGTGATCGAGTGCTGCTGCGTGTCCGCTTCGGCAATTTCAGTCAGTACGTGGTTCTGACCGCTCCGTAACGAACCACTTTAAAAGACGGTGCCGTCTCTCTCTCTCAGGCGGCACCGTCTCCTTCCGTCTGCCGCTGAGCGGCGATGCGTTTAAAAATTTTCTGGATGACCGGCAGTTTCTCGAAATCGCCCGTCGAGATCTTCCGCAGAACCAGGTCGCTGGCCGCAACAACCGTGGCGTTTCGCTTTCGTTCCCTGGAAAAATAAGCCATCTCTCCGAAAATATTGCCGGCCCCCAGCGTTACGATAACCCGCTCATTTTCATCGAGAGTGACCACAGAACCGCTGTTGATATAATAAATACCGTCCGCCTCGTCGTTCATCCTGAAGATCACGTCACCCTGTTTGCGCCACTCCAGAGCAAAATAATTCTCCCAGTCTGTGTCGATCACCAGTGCGTTGTAGAATTCTTCATCGATCGCTTTGAGCAGTTCACTGGACAGGTGAAACAGCCGTACTCCGAGCTTATCCTGCTTTGAACCAAGCACCTTCATACCCAGTTGCCGGAAATCCTGGGCCGGATAGGGGGTATCCCTGATGTATTCCAGGATCCGCTCCGTGGCCATATCCACCGAACCGCAAAGACGGTAGAAGATCTCCTTGGCCCGCTCCAGTCTGCGTTTTACTTCCGGAAAGTCCGGGTCGATACCGAGCAGCTTGTTGCCGCAAAACAATTCGATCGCTTCGTTTTTCTGAGCAATGAAGTGGTTCAACGCACCAACCTCAACGTCGGCCGGTATATGGTGGAGGCCGGGGCGGTAGACGGTCAGAAGGTGGAGCGGGTGGTTGAGGTTCAGCGGGGTAACCCGGCCGATGCAGACCAGCGATGGGTCGTCATCCTGCATCATCGCAATATCCCGATCCATCAGCAACGGGATATCGAAATAATCGCAGAGTTCCTCAAGCCGACTGGCGACGGCGAACCCGGCTCCGAATTTCGCCTTTTTCCCGTTTATCTGGGCTTCAACAATATCTCCCTTGAACAAACCGATCCGAGTCTTTGCCACCTCCCCTCTGGTAACCGCGTAGCCGAGATCGACGGCAGCCGCCAAGGCCCGGCGACCGATAGAAGACGCATCGTCATCACCTCGCTTGCCAAACAGGATCAGGGCCCCGTCGCCGGCTGACGGCTCGATTTCGACCGGTTCATAGGCATCCCTCCTGATGACCCGCGCCAGGCTCCGGTGGTAGTCAACAACAAAATCACGAACACCATCGGGCGTCATATCACTGGTCAATCGTGAATAGCCAACCATATCGGTCAGCATGATCACCACTTCCCGCGCTCCCTCGGTCTCCCGGTCGGGCTTCATGGTTTCTCCTGGTCAGGCACAACAGAACTCTTTCAGCAAACCGGTGGGTCATATCCCCCCGCCACCGTCCACCGCCGTCTGCGGAGCCGAACCGTGACGGTTCAGCTCCCTCGTTATTGTATACTTACCGCCATTTCAATGTCAAACGAGATACGCCGTGACCGCCTGTAGCAGGCACGGGTCAATGAGGACCTGCAAACACCAGATGATTGGAACAACAACACACCGACACCGCTATTACAAGAGAAGTGTCGGCGTGTTGTGCAGACCGGTCGGTCGTCTTACTTCTCGGCGGGAAAACAGATGTTCAGCACGTCCTGAAAGTTTTGTACGAAACGGGCGGTCACCCCTTCCCGGATATGATCCGGCAGTAATTCAAAATCCTCTTTGTTTTCCTCGGGAAGAATGACCTGTTTGAGCTTTGCCCTGGTCGCCGCGATCACCTTTTCCTTGACCCCGCCGATCGGCATGACCATGCCGCTGAGGGTCAACTCGCCGGTCATCGCCGTGTCGGCGATAATCGGTTTGCCGACGGCAAGTGAGTAAAGCGCGCAAGCCATGGTGATACCGGCTGAAGGACCGTCTTTCGGCGTGGCACCGGCCGGTACATGCAGGTGGATATAGCTCTTCCGGAAAAACTCCATTCGCTCTTCGTTGTCAACAAACAGAGAGCGAACATAACTATAGGCAATTTCAGACGACTCAACCATCACCTGACCCAATTGCCCGGTCTGTTTAAAACCGGCTGTGCCGGTGGCGACCGAGGCTGCTTCGATATGAAGGGTCGCACCGCCGTTACTGGTATACGCCAGTCCGGTTACCACGCCGACCCGCGGTTTGCTGAAGATCTTCTCGTCGGAGAAGACCTTACGGCCGAGCAGGGCCGGAAGATCGGCTACCTTGACCTTGACTGTCTTGTCCGGCTCGGTGACCAGGTCCTTGGCGACCTTGCGGAGGATCTTCTTGATCCGGTTCTCCAGGTTCCGGACCCCGGCTTCACGGGCGTAGCCGTCGACGATGGCACTGATGACCGGACGGGAAATGGCCACCTGTTTCTTGTCCAGGCCGTGTAATTTCAATTGTTTCGGCAACAGATGCCGCCGGGCGATTTCCACTTTTTCCGCCTGGATGTAGCCCGGTAGCCGAATTAACTCCATCCGGTCGATAAGTGGACCGGGGATGGTCTCCATCTGGTTGGCGGTGCAGATGAACAAAACCTTGGAGAGGTCGAAACGGACATCGAGATAATGATCGAGAAAATCCCGGTTCTGTTCCGGATCGAGCACCTCGAGCAAGGCCGAAGCCGGATCCCCGCGGAAGCTTGCACCGATTTTATCGATC
Organism: Desulfofustis sp.; assembly: GCA_036351615.1. Lineage (GTDB taxonomy): Bacteria > Desulfobacterota > Desulfobulbia > Desulfobulbales > Desulfocapsaceae > Desulfofustis. The sequence continues at coordinate 12,198 of JAZBPM010000014.1, read as the reverse complement.
TCGTCGAGCATGATCAGCGGATTGGCGGTCTTGCAGGTCTTGATCGCCTGAATAAATTTGCCCGGCATGGCGCCGATATAGGTGCGCCGATGACCCTTGATCTCCGCTTCGTCACGCATACCGCCCAGAGAGAAGCGATAAAACTGGCGGCCGATTGCTCGAGCGATGGACTGTCCGACCGAGGTCTTGCCGACTCCGGGGGGGCCGACGAGCAAAATGATGGAGCCGGACAGATCACCCTTGACGATGCCCACCGAAATCAATTCGAGAATACGTTCCTTGACCTCCTCCAAGCCGTAGTGATCCTGGTTGAGGACCTTTTCCGCCTTGGTGATATCGTAATTGTCTTTGGTGTATACACCCCATGGCAGGATGGTCAGCCAATCCAGATAGGCCCTGGTAACGTTGAATTCGGCGGAAGACGGCTCCAACAACTTGAGTTTTTCCATCTCCTCGTCGATCCGCTCCTTGGCTTCAGGGGGCGGCTTGAGTTGCTTGAGCCGTTTTTCGAATTTCTCCAGTTCGCTTTCCGTATCATCTTTGGCGATACCCAGCTCTTTTTTGATTTCCCGTAATTGCTGCTTGAGAAAGAACTCCCGTTGCTGCTTCGACAAACGCTCTTCGATCCGCTTGGAAATATCCGCCTTCAGTTTGGAAATCTCGATTTCCTTTTTGAGCAGGATCAAGACTCGTTCCAGTCGCTGGCGAACCGGCGCCGTTTCCAGAATGGTCTGCAATTCCGGTCCTGAAGAGGTGGTCATCGAGGCGGCAAAATCGGCCAGGGCACTCGGGTCGCTGACATTGATCCGTTCAAGCAGCAAGCCGAGCCCCTCTTTGAACAGCGGGTTAAGCGTCACCAATTCCTTTATGCAATCGATGATCGCAACGGAATACGCCTTCAGTTCCTCGTTTGACTCCTGTCGATCTTCATGCAGGTATTGGACGCGCGCCTTGAAAACCGGCTTTTCCCTGATCAGTTCCTTGACCAGGAACCGCTCCTGGGCTTGGGCCACCAGTTGTAACGGCTGGTCCGGTGTCTTCGCGGAAATCTGCACGACTTTTGCCACCACACCAACCGAATGGAAATCCTCGATTGATTGCGGGGATTGGACCATACCACCGGTTTCCGTCGGTTGAACGAGCAACAGACCGAGGTAGATCGGCACGCCTTTTTCGTGTGCCTCGTGGATCGACTCTTGAAGTCGTTGATCTTCAACGACGATGGGTCCCATCATCTTGGGAAACATCGGTCGATCGAAGAGCGGAATGATCAACAGCATTTCCGGCAGCACATCGCGCGCCGGAACCAGAGAGGTATTATTGGCTTTTTGATCATCGGAATCCTGATCGATATCAATGTCTTCGTCCGGTTTCAAAATAGTCGGTTTTTCTGCCATCTTGTCGCTTTCTCCTGATAAAATTCAACACCGATTATGACTGCGGTCGGTATCGGTTTTCTCTTTCCCGTCGCTCCGCTGCCGTCGCCTGCCTGAGGGCGGCTCTTCTTCTTGCTTGCTGCTCAATTGACGAGAGAAAGCACAACGATCACGGCCAGCACGGCCAGAAAAAACAGCCCAACCCGGTAGCAAACGGTATGATCCTCCGCATGGTGCTCGGTGTGGTGTTCATTATGGTTTATCATTTGTCCCCTCCCCCGTGTCGGCCTCAGCTTGTTTCGGTTCACCCTCTGCAGAATGAGGCGGTGGTGGTGGCGGTGGCGGCGATGGCTTGGAAACGGATTGTTCCGAGGGGCCATCGATCATGACCACCCGCTCCTGGTAGGCACCGACCAGGATAAACGTGGCCAGCGGCTGTGTGATCAAAAAGGCAAAGGGCAGCGAACCACCGAGCGAGACAATAGCCACGTAGATAATGGTCACGACGATGTGATCGTTGACCGGCGCGGTCGTGGCAATATCCCAGGATCGTTTCAGAGCGTCGATCATGCCATAGCCCTTGTCGGTCATTAGTGGCAGCATGTAGAAGGCGGCAAAGGCGATAAAGGCCGCAACAACAAAACCGGGCAACACCAGTAGCGAAAAGCCGATAAAGATCAGAATCGCGGCGCAGGCAAAGAACAACAGCAGCGGTAAAAAAAGCCGCATCTGTGAAAAGAGATCGCCGATCTCCGGCGGTCGCCCCTCACGAACGGCGCGCAGCAGTGACTGAACGTAGCCGGCGGTGGTTACCGGCGCCAAGATACCGAGACTGATGATGATCAGTACCATCTGAACAAAGGTGACCAAAAGGACCGGCCCGATGAAGCTAACCGTCTGCTGCCAGGCTGAAACAATCAGTTTCTTGAAATCCATGCTCTCCGTCTCCTCTTCTGAAATTCAGTTCCCATCGAATAATACGGTAAGAAATTCTTGGATCGTTGCAACCCCGATCGGTTCGAGGGTGCAACGATTCCTGATGCGCTCGACATTGGTCCGCGGCATCAGGAATCGGCTGAAACCAATCCGCTCGGCCTCCCGGACCCGCTGCTCCATATTGCCGACAGCCCTGATCTCCCCGGCCAGGCCGACTTCTCCGCAGACCACCGTATCGGCGGCAACCGGCTTATCGAGTAGACTCGAGGCAAGCGCCCCGATGACACCCAGGTCAAGGGCCGGCTCATCAATACGGATTCCGCCGGCGATATTGAGAAAAATATCGTGCCCATAGAAGTCCATCCCGGCCTTTTTTTCCAGTACCGCGCAGAGCAGCGCCAGTCGCTGGGGATCCGCACCGGCGGCGGTTCTCCTGGCAGTTCCCAGGTTGGTCGGACTCACCAGGGCCTGCACTTCGACAAGAATCGGGCGGGTTCCCTCCAAGCTGGCCAGCACCACCGAACCGGCAACATCGAGGGGCCGTTCGGCAAGAAACAGCTCGGACGGGTTGGCCACCGGCACCAACCCTTCTTCCTTCATTTCAAAGACACCGATTTCGTTGGTCGAGCCAAATCGGTTTTTCACTGTCCGTAAAATTCTGAAGGCATGGCTCCGTTCACCCTCGAAATAGAGTACCGTATCCACCATGTGCTCCAGGATGCGTGGCCCCGCCAGAACCCCATCCTTGGTCACGTGGCCTACCAGGATAACCGGAATATTTTCGGTTTTCGCCAGTTCGAGAAGTACTGCAGCCGATTCACGAACCTGCGTGACCGAACCGGGAGCCGACGGATAATCGGCACAACTCAGAGTCTGAATAGAATCAACGGCCAGCAGCGACGGTCTGACCTCTCTGGTCATCGCACTGATCTGTTCAACCGAGTTTTCGGTGGCAAGCAAGTGGTTAGCATGCAGGGCCGATAGGCGCCGCGCCCGCAACTTGATTTGATGAGCCGACTCTTCGCCGGAGACATAGAGTACCGTATGTCCCTGAACCGCCAGTGCCGAGAGGATCTGCAGCAGCAGCGTCGACTTGCCGATCCCCGGGTCACCGCCGATCAGTACCACGGAGCCGGGAACAATGCCGCCACCGAGCACCCGATCCATCTCGTTGATGCCGATTATTACCCGCTCACTGTCCTGATCAGGCGCCGCCGTCAAAGGCAGCGGCGCAGCTGGCGGGGAGGTTCGGTGAAGTTTCGCTGCGGCAGCCGGTCGGCGGTGTTCGACGAGACTTTCCCACTGCCCGCAGGCCGGACAGCGACCAAACCACCGACCACTTTCATGGCCGCACTCACGACAGGTGAACACCGTTTTTTCCTGTTGCTTTCGAGTCGCCATCACGTTGTCCTGTAGCGAGAGCCATGTGCAAAACAATCTTTTCGCCCAAACTCTGCGTTATGCTCAAAATTTTAGGGAACCTTGAAAAATTGCGATTTCGCCCAATCTCATCGTTGCGCAATCAAATTTTCTCCTCGGAATATCATGTATATGCCTGCGGAAAAATTTTCTTGCGCGCCTCGATCTTGAACGAAATCCCGAATTTTTCAAGGTCCCCTTTATCCTCGGAATATCATCCATGCCTGCGGTAAAATTTTTCGCATGCCTTGATTTTGAACGAAAATCTAAGTTTTGCAAAAGGCTCGCGAGATTTCTTTTTTTGGAGCTTTACTGAAAAGAGTCAGTGCCTATCGTTTGCAACTGTACCAAGGGCAGGATGGCTTGTTAAGGATTATTTCTCGTAAAAACAAACCTTTTCCACTGGTTAACAGATATGTCGCAAGCCCAGTTCAAGACGCCGAAGTGGATTTCCCTGGGGAGTTCACTCTCTTTTCTGCTACGCAGCACCAGCCTGATCGGCTGGTCGATTGGGCTGACACTGGCTACCGTACTGCTGACCTGGCTCGGCTTTCTCGTGACCACCGACCTGATCGATTCTCTGACCGGTTCGTTTCTAACCGCCGAACCGGTCCGCGAAGGCTGGCTTGGCTGGCTGAAGTACAGTGGCTGGTGGCTCGCCACTGCATTATTTCTCTTCGTTTCACGGGTTATCTCGTTTTTCGTGGCGTTCCTCCTCGCCTACACCCTGACTTCTCCGTTTTACTCTTTTCTCAGTGCTGCCGCGGAAAAACGCTATCTCGGCGACGCCTTTGAAGACGACGGCGGGCTGAGTATCGCCGGCATCTGCCGCGATCTGCTCGAAGGGATGAAGATTGCCGGGTTCGGTATTGTCCTGACCATTGTCGCGCTGCTGATCAGCTTTATCCCGCTGTTTGGTCAGCTGGCCGTGGTCTTTCTGTATACTTGTTACGCCACCCTGATGTTCATCGATTATCCCTCCTCACGGAAGCGATGGCATCTGAGCCGCAAGCTTTCCTGGCTGCGCAATAACCTTGCTGCCAGCCTCCGGCTCGGAATCCTGCCGGCACTGATCGGCATGATCCCGGTGGCCAACGTGCTGCTCATGGCCCTGCTCTTTCCCTTGCTGACCGTGCACGCCACACTCAACTTCTGTCGAATCGAACGGAGGGGTGTGACGCCCGGACACGATGAACCGGCTGCCGCTAAACCAACTGCCGCATAACGACGTTGGCCAGTTGACGGCCACGCGCGGTCAGCCGCCATCTCATGCCCTCACGCTGCAGCAGTCCGCCGGCGGTGAGGGGGTCGAGCAGGTCTCCATAGATATCTCGCATTCGAAAACCGAAGCGTTGATCAAGACGATCGTCTGAAATTCCTTCATTAAGCCGTAATCCCATTATTACCGTTTCCCGAAAGGAGGCCTGCCGATCCAAGCGTTCCCGTGAGGAAACAGGCGACATGCCGGCTTCGATGAGCTCGCAATAACGACGCGGGTCAGCAATTCGGCCGCATCGTTCGCCGCCCAGATAACTGACGGCTGCCGCTCCGCAACCGAGATACACCTCGTTGCGCCAATACACCAAATTGTGGCGACAACTACAGCCCGGCTGCCGAAAATTGGACACTTCATACTGTTCGAATCCGGCCCGGGTGCAAAGTTCCATGGTGATGTCATCCATTGCCAGGACCTGATCCTCGTCCGGCAGATGCAGTTGCCCTCGACGTTGCAGACGGGAGAAGGGCGTTTTATCATCGATGCTCAACTGATAAATCGACAGATGCTCCGGCGAGCACGCAATTGCCCGAGACAGCGAATCGCGCCAGCTTGCCGCCGTTTGCCCCGGCAAGCCAAACATCATATCCAGGCTAATCGTGCCGATGCCCGATCGACGAGCGATCTGAACGGCACGCTCAGCCTGGTGAGCATCATGGACACGGCCGAGCAGAAACAATTCCTCGGCGTTGAACGATTGGACACCAATGGAAAGCCGGTTGACGCCGTATCGACGCAATTCAACGAGGTCATGATCGACAAGCGATTCCGGATTGCTTTCAAGGGTTATTTCGGCATCGTCGGCAAAACCGAACACCGAGGCACAGGCAGTGAGTATCTGATGAAGCTGTGAATCATCGAGAACAGACGGGGTTCCGCCACCGATAAAGAGCGTGCTGAGCGCGCGCCGCAACGGTACCGGCGTCATTTCGATCTCACGCACCAAAGCGCGACAATATCGTGTATGCAAATGATCGTGGCCGGCTATCGAGGCAAACGAGCAATAGTGACATTTGCTGGAGCAAAAGGGGATGTGCAGGTAGAGGCTCGTCACAGAAACGCACTTTTCTCATGAGACTGACAAACCGAAGTACACCAGGCACCGATCTCGGCCATAATCCCTTCATCGGCAAAACTGAAGCATCCATCGCCGATAATCAGGTGATCGAGCAACCTGATCTGCATCAACGAGCAGAGCAAACAGAGCGTCCGGGTAAGGTTGCGATCCTGGGCGGAAGGGGAAATGGAACCGGATGGGTGATTATGGGCGACCACCAGCGCAGCTGCATTGTGTGCCAAGGCCCGTCGCACGATTTCACGGGGATATACGGTATTGACGTTGACCGTCCCTTCGGCGACCACCTCGGAATCGATGATCGCCAGCGAGGAATCGAGATAGAGGACGGTGAAGACCTCGCGCTGCAACCCGCGCATAGAGTGCATGAGGTAATTGGTTACGTCTTGAGATGAGGTAATATAAGACTTGTTGCGTAACCGGGACTGCAGATATCGATCAGCGACGGCCTTGATAAACGACAGGGCAAAACTGTTCTTCGGTCCAACTCCTTCAACGTCCCGCAACTCTCCGATTTCGGCGTCAAGAACCGCCGCAAAGCTGCCGAACCGTTTCAACAGGGCCCGGGACTGCACTTTACAATCTTTCCGAGGGGTTCCAAAAGAAAGCAGCAACTCCAACACTTCCGCATCGGTCAACGCCGGCAAGCCATGCTCAAGGAAGCGATCACGGAGCCTGGCGCGATGTCCCACTCCTCTGGTTTGCCAGTGCTCCAGATCCATTGTCCTCAGCCGGCCAACTCCTCGGTAAGCAGATCGTTAACGAGTTTCGGGTTGGCCTTTCCTTTGGTTCGTTGCATAACCTGACCGACAAAATACCCCAGTAGTTTTTGTTTACCGCCACGAAACTCGGCCACCTGTTGCGGGTTATCCCGGATGATCGAACGAATCACCAGCCGTAATTCGTCTTCGTCGGAGACTTGGAGTAGATTCTTTTCCTTGACGATCGTTGCGGCATCAGTGCCGTGGACGAGCATCTCGCTCAGTACCGTTTTGGCGATTTTGCCGCTGATCGCCCCGCTCTCGATCAGATCAAGCAGCTCCGCAAGCATTTCAGGGGTGACCTGGCAGTCCGCAATATCGCCTCCTTTGACTTCCTTGAGCAGTTCAGTCAAGATCCAATTGGCTACCTTTTTAGCATCCCGGAACCGCTGAAATGTCGCCTCGAAATAGTCCGCCCGTTCGCGGGACTCGGTGAGCAGGAGTGCATCATATTCGGATAGGCCGTAAGCTCCTATAAAGCGCCGGCGGCGATCATCGGGAAGCTCCGGCAGGGTCTCCCTTATCTGCTCAATCCACTGCTCGCTAAGGGTAACCGGAACAAGATCCGGACACGGGAAATAGCGATAGTCGTGTGCGTCTTCCTTGCCGCGCATCGATTCCGTTTTTCCACTATCAGGATTCCACAGCAGGGTTTGCTGAACTACCGGCTCACCTTCCAACAGGAGGTCTCGTTGCCGACGCTGCTCATATTCCAGGGCCGCCTGAACATTGCGAAACGAATTCATGTTCTTCAGCTCCGTCCGCGTGCCCAAGTCCTGTTGACCGACCGGCCTGAGCGAGATATTTGCATCGCAACGAAAACTCCCTTCCTGCATATTTCCGTCGCAGACATCCAGGTAGCGTAGGATTGCATGGATCTTTTTCAAGTATGCAGCTGCTTCCTGAGGGGAGCGGATGTCCGGTTCAGAGACGATTTCCAGTAAGGGAGTGCCGGTACGATTCAAATCGATGAAGGAATGAGGATCCCGTTCATCATGTATCAGCTTGCCGGCATCCTCCTCCATATGAATTCGGGTAATTCCGATGCGTCGGCTGAGACCCTCCGTTTCTATATCGATATAACCGTGCTCAATGATCGGCTTGTCAAATTGCGAAGTCTGGTATCCTTTCGGCAGGTCCGGATAAAAATAGTTCTTCCGGGCAAACTGGCTGGTGGCACGAATCTGGGCATTGGTCGCCAGACCAACTTTGATCGCACAATCCACAACCTTTTTGTTCAATACCGGCAGTACCCCCGGCAAACCGAGGCATACGGGACACGTATGCGTGTTCGGCGGTGAACCGAATGCGGTCGAACAACCACAGAATATCTTTGACTCGGTTTTTACTTGAGCATGAATCTCAAGACCGATAACCGTTTCAAAATCCATACGATCTTTCCTGCTGTGTTAAAGGAGCAAAGACTCTTACATTTTTGCGTCTGCTTTCTCAATCCAGTGCCTGACCAGGCTGAGTTCGTTTTGCCATTCACTCCCTGCTCGCACCTCAAGATAGAGGCGAAACAAATCATCGATGATGCGGACCAACTCCTCAAAGAGAAAAATTCTCTCCAGGATCATTCCCTCCGTCTCCTCGGGAGGTGCTGCTTGATCAGCAGAAGAGGCGGCAGTTTTCGGTGGTCGAACGCTGCGATACTCGAAAAGAGACGCGCCAAGTGTTACATTCCACTCGTATTCTCCCTTAACGATATGAATTCGCGCCTGTTCGAGCTTTTTGCCCGTCCTGAGCCCGGTTCGCGCTTCTCTCAGCTCTGTCTGGAGTCCGCTGCAAACCAAGCGCTCACTATATTCGGCTTCGCCGATTTCAAGAAGCATGTGTTTTTCAAAGACGACGGCGATATCGCCGACTCCCGGTATTTCAACAGATCCGCCCCGCTCTTCGCTCTTCCACCAGAGCCAGGTTAAAAATTCTTGCCCGAAAAATCTTTTTTCTGTTATTAAATCGACAAGATCCATGGGTGAAACACCTCTATCCCGGCAAACCTTTAGCTCTTCAGTAGCACGGCCGTGGGCGGCATATGTCCCGGGAATGGTAAGTTTGGTTAAGCCACGATTGATCGTGCAGTTGATCAGATAAAAAGTTGCGGACCCATCGACTCCAAGGGAACAGATGACTCCGAACCGAGTAGCTTTTCAGCAGTATTATAGGGTATTTGCTGAACGAGCAGCAAGCCGAAGCACTCCTTGAAATAATCTTCAAGTACCGTGTGGGCCTTTTTGTTAGTTGTAAAAAAAAGCAGGGTGTTATCGGAAAGGTTCCAGCAGAGATCATAAACCGTCGGCACCGGTATTGCCTTTGCCGTCAACTCGGCCCTGACCCGCTCTTTGATTTCAATCCGCGCGGCCCTTCCCAGTTTAGGGATCTGTCGCTGTCGCCGAACGCGCTCTTCTTCCTTGGCGATAAACTTTTTTAGCACCGCCGGTGAAACCTTTCTTTCATCGGTTCGCAGCGAAAGGACAATGTAATCCCCGTTACGAAACGAAGCATACTCAAAGGCCGCATCGAACATATTGAGTACCGAAACCCAGCCGACCGAATACTCATCGGTCGTTTCGTCGATATCGCGAAAGGCATAGGCCGAAATTCGCCTGGCTATGAATTCCAATGGGTTTTCGGGCAAATCACCCGTAACAGCAAATCGTACAAAACTTGCCGAACCACTCATTAATCCCATGACGGCACCTTCCCCAAAAAAAGTATCGGGCGATTTAGCGACCAACCGCTACCGAGCAGTTGCGATACAGAAGGATTGTTTTATATCATTGTCTGGCCATTGTCACAAGTCGTGAACAAAACTCGACCACGCTGAATTATCTTTTTTCACTCAAGATTGGCTTGGTAAACCTGCGCCGGAATGCCCGTGCGAACGAGCTTGCGGACATTTTTTCTTGACACGGATACGTCTCTTTAGTAAATAACAGTGCCTCACAGGGTCGTTAACTCAGTCGGTAGAGTATCTGCCTTTTAAGCAGAGAGTCGTTGGTTCGAGTCCAACACGACCCACCAGAAATTGACGGTCCCCATCGTCTAGTCAGGTCCAGGACACCGGCCTTTCACGCCGGCAACACCGGTTCAAATCCGGTTGGGGACGCCAAAATAGGCCGCATCAGAAGAAAATCTGATGCGGCTTTTTTTTGCCCTCCGGACTATTACCGTATAACGGAATCAGTTGGCGCTAAGGTGAATGGCACTTTTTTTTCCGAAAATTCCCACGGCTCTCCATCATGATGACGTCTTAACACCGTCCAATGCAGGAAATCTTTCGATTTTTCCGGGTAATCGAGGCAGAAGTGCAAACCGCGCGACTCCTTGCGCAGTCTCGCTGATTCGACGATCAACAATGAGACATGACCAATATTTCTCAATTCAATCATGTTTTTCGAAACATGGTGCGAGCGATAATGATCTTCGATCTCTGCAACTACCTCGACTAACCGTTTTTTTGCCAAAGCTAACCGCTTTTCACTCCTGACGATCCCCACATAATTCCACATTATCCGGCGAATAATATCCCAGTTGTGGCTTATTATGACCTCCTCGTCGAGTTCCTCACTTTCCCCCGGGTACCATTGAGGCGCGGACGTTTCCCAGACTCGATTATCGCTCTCCCTCTCCTCTAAACAATAGGCGGCGGCCTTCTCAGCATATGCTACGGCCTCCAGAAGTGAATTGGATGCAAGTCGATTTGCGCCATGCAACCCAGTGCATGAAACCTCGCCAAGGGCCAACAAAGAACCTATTGAAGAAAGACCTTCGTGGTTCACCAACACTCCGCCGCAGAGGTAGTGTGCAGCCGGCACTACCGGCAAGAGATCTTTTGTTACATCGATACCGTAACTTAAGCACCGTTCATAGATTGTCGGGAATCTTTGTTTTATGAAACTAGACTCCATGTGCCGCAGGTCAAGAAAGACACAGTCAGCACCGCTCTCTTTCATTTCTCGATCTATCGATCGTGCGACAATATCACGAGTGGCAAGCTCACCTCTTTTATCATATTTATGCATAAACTGACGCCCTTCACCGTCCAGGAGACGAGCCCCTTCACCGCGGACCGCTTCTGAAATGAGGAAATTCTTTGCTTGCGGATGAAACAGACAAGTCGGATGGAATTGTACAAATTCCATATTCGCAATATCGGCTCCAGCCCGATAAGCCAAGGCAACCCCATCTCCGGTGGCAATGTCAGGGTTGCTCGTATATAAATACACTTTACCTGCACCACCGGTGCACAAAACTGTATACCTCGACGTATAGGGCGCAACCCTGTCGTCGGGTCCGATCACATAGGCACCAAAACAACGTCGATTTTCCTCTTCGCCTCTGACCAAGAGATCGACAGCTGTGTGATTTTCTAATAATATTATGTTCTTATGATGTTTTACCTGGTACAACAGAGCTGTTTCTATTTCTTTTCCTGTCAGATCATAGGCATGAGCCACCCGCCTATGACTATGGCCTCCTTCCTTTCCCAAGCTCAACCGGTCACTTCCCTTTTCAGTGACGAACCGAACCCCATATCCAATCAGATCAGCTATCCTTTCCTGTCCGGCAGAGACAACCTGTCTCACAACAGTATAATCACACAAACCATCTCCAGAGCGAAGAGTATCGGCTATGTGATTTTCGCAGCTGTCACTCTCGTCGAGAACCGCGGCAATTCCACCTTGAGCGAGATTTGTCGCCGTATCACTTTCCGCCTTTTTCGTTATAATGATAACCTTCCCATGATCCGCAACACGCAAGGCGTAGGATAACCCTGCAATTCCACTACCCACGACCAAAAAATCACAATCCACCTCAACACCTCACCGAATAATGTTTCACGTGAAACATCCGTTTTTTATATAGGACGCCCATGTAGGTTAACAGGACTACCATGAGAATCTCTTGAAACAACCCATACCGTATTTGTGGATAAAACGCCATCACGATCAAAAAAAGATTATTCCAGATTGCCTCTAGATGGAATTATGTGTCCCTGCCTATAACAGAGCGTAGCAATGAAGGATGAAAATTGGTATCGCGCTTGAAAGGTCTCGTTGGCCAACCTCGGACTACTGCGCTGCGTCCTGCACGGATGGACATCCAGTCCGGCAGACAGTTCAGGCCCTGTTGATTGGGGTTTGTCCAATCAATTCAAAATGCGGTGCGAAATCGGAGAAAGGAGGGGCGATTAGCCTGGTTGCTCTCTTGCGTAGGCTGTGCCTCGCGCAGGTCCACGGGCAGACAGGATATAATCGACATTTAGATTTGTTGACAGGGCGGCCTCCGAGGTCGGTGGCTAGTCGACCAGTCAATCCGTAGCGCATATAAAGCCTCTGACCGGTCGGT
>JAZBPM010000013.1:0-2566 GCA_036351615.1 Desulfofustis sp. | reverse complement strand
GTACTGCCTGCAGTCCTTTTCGGGCCTGATTCTCCGTCCAGCCGGGCCTTCGCGATGCAAGCCTCCGGCAGGATCCGCCAGCCCGGGAAAACTGATTTCCTTTTATATGTTTACTTGTTGCGCCGCCAGTGCGGGTGGGTGATCCGCCACTTGCGGATCTTGTAGTTGAGGGCGCGCGGGCTGATGCCGAGCTTGAGAGCCGCGTTTTTCTGGACCCAGAGCGATTCCTCCAGGGCCTTGACGATCAGATCCCGCTCATGGCCGGCCAGCGACCCGTTGACTTCCCGGGCGATCCGGTCACTGTGGCGACGACGGTCGACCACGTAGAGGCCGGGGCCGTTCTCCCTGATGCGGCGTGGCGGCAAGGCCAGATTGGCGAGTTGGATCTCGCTTTTTTCTTCCAAAATCACGGCCCGCTCGATGGTATTGGCCAGTTGCCGGATATTACCGGGCCAATCGTAGGACAGGATGGCCTGCAACGCCTCTTCGGAGAACCCGGTAATCGACCGGTTCACCGCCTGGCAATACCGGTGGAGCAGCCGCTCAGCCAGCGGGATGATGCATTCCGGCCGCTCACGAAGCGGCGGCAGGCGGACCGGAAGCACGTTGATCCGGTAGTAGAGATCCTCGCGAAACTTCCCCTCTTCCACCTGGCGGACCAGGTCCTTGTTGGTGGCAGCGATGATGCGTACGTCGGTGTGGATGGTCTTGTTGCCACCGACCCGCTCGAATGATTTTTCTTCGAGCACACGGAGCAGTTTGGATTGCAGGTTGAGCGAGATTTCGCCGATCTCGTCGAGGAAAATGGTGCCGCCGGCGGCCTGTTCAAAACGGCCGATTCGCTGCTTGTCGGCACTGGTGAACGAGCCCTTCTCGTGGCCAAACAGTTCCGACTCCAGTAGGTGCTCCGGGATATTGGCGCAATTGATCTTGACGAACGGTTTGGTCTTACGCGGCGAGTTGAAATGCACGGTTCCCGACAGAAAGCTCTTGCCGGTGCCGGTGTCGCCGGTGATCAGGATCGTCGAATCGGTGCCGGCAAATTTCTTCAGCACCTTCAAGGCCGCCTTCATCCGGGAACTGCGGGCTATGACCTGGTTGAAATCGTAGACGACATCCTGGCGATGGCGCAGATAGTCGATCTCGTGCCGCTGTTTACGCAGCTCGATGGCTCGTCTGACAGCAGTGCGGGCCCGTTCAGGGGAAACCGGGTGAACGAGAAAGTCGCAGGCACCGAGGTTCATCGCCTTGACCACCAGTTCCGCTTTTTCGCTGGCACTGGCAATGACGATCGGCGTATAGGGACTCTTGCTGACCGTGTTTTCCAGCAGTTTCATCCGCGCCCCGCTCAGATCATCAACACCGAGCAGCACCAGATCATACTGACGGGCGCTCATCTCCGCTTGAAATTCCGATTCACTGTTCGTAATAGTAAGCGAGCATGGCCCGGCCAGTGCTTCGCTGATAACGTCAGCGCTGCCCGAACAGCAGTCGTAGATGAGAATGGCGTCTCTACCCGGCATTACAACACCGTATCTGATATTTCGTAATTGTAATTCCCCCAGCCACCGTTATACGTGAGTCTTTTTGGAATTGCAAACAAAATTGTACATTTATCGCCATGACCACAGCATCCATCGACCCAATGCATCATCTATATAATTGTTATTTATGAATTTTTCTGCTTTCGACCGACACTGTATGGAGATGGCCCTGACGGCCGCCCGCCAGGCCGCCTCCCAGGGGGAAGTACCGGTCGGCGCAACGATTTGCCGCGGCGAGGATATTCTCGCCGTTGCCGGCAACAACCCGATAGGCGCAGTCGATCCGACTGCCCATGCCGAGATCAACGCGATCCGTGCGGCAGCCCGGCAAATTGGCAATTACCGCCTCGGCACCAGCACGCTCTACGTGACGATCGAACCGTGTTTAATGTGCATGGGTGCGATCATTCACAGCAGAATCCAGCGGCTGGTATTCGGCGCCCGCGATCCGAAAACCGGCGCCGCCGTTTCCAAATACCAGATCGGTGGCGATGGCCTGCTCAACCACAGCGTGCTCATAGAAGAAGGACTGTTGGCGGAGCAGTGCGGGACCGTGCTGACCGAGTTCTTCGCACTTCGGCGACGCAGCGGAATGCGCTAAAGGAGTTCGCTCAACCAATAATCTACAGGGCCTAAGCGACCGTTTTTTCCGTGCGTGTCGACTTTTTGATTGATAAATTAGGGGTGACCGTTTACATAACAGCACACAGCACAACCCGGACAGCACGGCTTTTTCGGAGAGGTGACCGAGTGGCTTAAGGTGCACGCCTGGAACGCGTGTGTACGCAAGTACCGAGAGTTCGAATCTCTCCCTCTCCGCCAGCATCAATAAGGCCCCGTAATCAAAAATTGGTTACGGGGCTTTTTTTATACGAAAATCACTTCCCCGGGCTGGACTCCCCGGGCTGGTTGGTTCTCTCGGAGGCTGCATCGCGGAGGCCCGGCGGGGCGGAGAATCAGGCCCGAAGGGTGGCGGACAGGACGTCCGCCTCCGGCGGTCAGGCCATGGATGGCCTGTCTGC
>JAZBPM010000012.1:0-4811 GCA_036351615.1 Desulfofustis sp. | reverse complement strand
CGTGCTCGGGGCTCGCCGGGCGGCCCAGCAGGCCGTACAGGCCGATGTGCTGGCGGTCATCGGGCCGTCATGGAGTTCCCAGGCCATGGTGATGGCACCGATCCTGCAAGCGGCGGGCATCCCGATGATCTCAACGACAGCGACGGCCAACGGGGTGACCGGGATCGGCGACTATATCTTTCGGGTCTGCTACACCAACGATTTCCAGGCTGAGGCCTTGACCCGGTTTGCCTGGGAAAACCTGAAAGCGCGCCGGACGGCGGTCCTGACCATCGCCGACGATATCTACAGCGAGACACTGAGCGCCGAATTCATCGAGCGGTTTGCGGGTCGAGGTGGGCGGGTCGAGGCGCAGCTTCGGTACCTGCAGACCTCTGTCGATTTTGCCGAGCAGTTGGCCGCGGTGCAGAGAGCTTCTCCGGATCTCGTTTTTGTCCCGGGGTATACCGGGGATGTCGGATTGATTCTCCGGCAGGCCCGCCGGATCGGCCTGACTATGCCCTTTCTCGGCGGCGACGGATGGACCGGCATCGAGCAAAATACCCATCTCGGGCCGCTGCTAGGGGATAATTACCACACTTCGCACTGGCATCCGGCCATTGACACGCCGTCCAGTCGCACCTTGCTGAACGTCCTGACCGGGCACTACGGCGAAGAGGCTCTCGGCTTGATGGATGCCGGCAATGCGACCGAATATGACGCGCTCAATCTGCTCGTCGATGCCGTCAGGCGGGCCGGTCGTTTCGATCGAACCGCCATTCGTGAAGCACTGGCGGCAACAAAGGACTTCCCCGGCGCCAGCGGCACCATCTCCTTTCGGGGGGCGCGGGATCCGGCAAAGCCTATTGTCGTTCTGCGAATCACGAGAGCCGGGGCGGCTTATGTCACGCGCATGGAGCCCCAGTGATGAGCGGGAGCATCGACGACCGCATCAAACGTGACATCTTGCTCACATTTCTTGTTATCGCGCTGCTGTTCGTCGCCGTCGGCTTTTTCATGCAGCTTCGTTGGCGAAACGACCATATCGATACCGTCTACCAACTGCTCGATGCCATTGTCTCCACCGAGCAGAGTGATCTGGCCAACGAGCTGTTCGAGAGGCGAACCACGGCCCTGCGGCTGCGCCTGCAGGACATGGTCTCGCTGCAGCATGTGATTTCCATCAGCCTCTACGACAAACAGTTCCGCAGGCTGGTTCACGTCACCCAGGGAGGTGCTGCAGTGTCGGGCCGTCCGGTACCGGAGCTGCCCGCCGCCGATCTGCGTAACGGTGGCGGCTACCGGGTGGCTGGCGGGTTTGACACCCTGTTTTTCACCCGACAGATTCGAGCAATGGGCGAGAATATGGGTTGGCTGACCATCGTCTACGACTTGTCCGTGCTGCGCGGGCAGTTGCGCATGTTTTTCATTTTTCTGTCGATTCTGCTCCTGGTGACGCTGTTGAGCATGTTGACCCTGTTGCGGTGGCGTTTGCGGCGGTTCGTTATCGCCCCGCTGCGTGAGCTTGGTGCTGCCGTGAGCTCGCTGGAGGCCGGTAGGCTTTTGCAGCTCGGCAACCTCGAAGACTCTGGTCGGGAGGTCGGGGTCCTGGCCAGGACCTTCCAGGGCATGACGGACCGGCTGAACCAGTCCTATCGGCGGCTGGACGAGACGAACCGGGAGCTGCGCGACAGCGAACAGCGATTCAAGTCGGTCTTCGATCACGCTCCGTATGCTATCGTCGTGACCAGTCTGGAGGACGGCAGGCTGCTTGACGCCAATGAAGTCTTCATTCGGCGATGGGGCATTAGCAAAGAGTCATCCGGGAGGCTCAAACCCGATCGGTTGTCGATGGTGCCGCCGCGGGAAGCGGCGTCGATCCGGCGGGCAGTGATCAACGAAGGCGGAGTCTTTAATCGGGATATGGAAATCATGCGGCCGGATGGATCCTGGGAACAGATTCTGTTCTCCTCGGTCCCGATTACCTTTGGCAGTGAAGCCAGCATGTTGTCAATGACTGTCAACGTTACCGAACGTAAGAGGGCCGAGGACGAACTGCGAAAATCCCAGGAAAAATTCCGAACGCTCTTCGAGCTGTCCCCGGAGGCGATCTTGCTGGTCCATCTGGACAGTGAGGCGATCCATGACGTCAACAAGGCGTTTACCGGCATTTACGGCTATACCAGGGAGGAATGTCTCGGCAGGACGACGTTGGCGCTCGGCATCTATCAGGATACCGCGGAGCGGGCGGCGATTTTTCGCCGGCTACGTGCCGGTGAACATCTGGAAAACGCGGAGATCGGTGTTCGTCATAAAAACGGGACGGCGCTGATCTGTTCGTTGTCCAGCGTTACGTTGACGCTTGGCGGCGAGTCGTTTCTGCTGACCGTGATGCGCAATATCACCGAAACGAGGCTTTTGCAGGAGATGATGGTGCAAACCGAGAAGATGGTTTCCATGGGCGGCATTGCCGCCGGTATAGCCCACGAGATCAACAACCCTTTGGGCATTATTCTCCAGGCTGCCCAGAATCTGGAAAATCGCACCAGACTTGATTTCCCCAAGAATCGTGCCGTTGCCGAGAGCGTTGGCCTCGACTTGGCACAATTGAACGAATATCTGCGGATCCGTAAGCTCGATCGATTTATCGGAGATATTCAGAGCGCCGCTCTCAGGGCTGCCGATATTGTACGGCATATGCTCGATTTCAGTCGGCGCAGCGATGCCAAGCGGGGACGCTGTGACCCGGAGCAATTGATTTATCAGGCACTGAGCCTGGCGCGCAGCGACTACGATTTGAAAAAATGTTACGACTTCAAAAAGATTCATGTTGAGGTCAGGGTTGCAGAGAACGTGCCCTCTATTTCCTGCATCGCGACGGAGATCGAGCAGGTTTTTCTCAATTTGCTGCGCAACGCCGCTCAGGCCATTGCCGAAGCCGATCCGCCGGTGGTCTCGCCGCGTATCGATCTCTCCGTGACCGGTCTCTCCGGGGCGGTGAGGATCGTCATCGCGGACAATGGACCGGGTATGACCGAGGCGATTCGGCGCCGGATTTTCGAGCCGTTCTATACGACGAAGCCACCCGGCGTCGGTACCGGCCTGGGCCTGTCTGTCTCCTATTTTATCATCACCCAGAGTCATCGCGGCCGGATGCGGGCGGAATCGCCGCCGGGAGGCGGGAGCCGCTTTATCATCGAGCTTCCGGCGGATAGCGATCCGGAGAGCGAAGTATGAGTACAATGCTGCCGAAAGTTTTCATCGTTGAGGATGAACAGCAGATCAGGGAGCATATGCTGCTCTATTTCGAAGACTTCGATGAGTTTCGTGTCGATGCGGCAGAGAGCGGGGAGTTGGCTCTGGAGAAGCTGGCCGGCGAACCGGCGGAGGTCTGCATCGTCGATATCAGATTGCCCGGCATGGATGGCGAGTCATTTATCCGTGCGGCAGCGGCGGCGGGGAACTGCCGCCGTTTCATCCTGCACACCGGTTCGGTTGATCTGCTGGTCTCCGAGCAATTGCGTGCAGTCGGCATCTCCGAGCGAGACGTCTTTTTCAAACCGTGCGGCATGGACCTGATCCTGTCCAGGATCCGCGAACTGCTCACGGAGTTGGCGGCCGACGATCAAGCTATCTGATCAGCCGGTTGGCCGGGACGTGCCGGCCCGCGATCCTTTGGTCGAGTCCCGTCGGCTGGCTGTGAAAAAGAGCAGGGCGAGCAGGATAAACAGCGGAATAGCCAGTTCAAAGATTTCTTCGTAGACCCGCAGGTAGGTTTTTGAGTCGTGGTACAGTGGCCTGAGCACATGCCGGATCGGGCCGGAAAAGCTGTCCAATGTCTTGCTGACCACGGCCGTTCCGACCGCCGCTGCAATGGCCAGCGCCGCGGCCTGCCGACGGCGCACGGCACGGAAGAAGGACGGCGCGCTCTGCCAGACAAATCGCAGCCCGACGATCAGAATCAGGATCATCAGCGCTGAGACCACGACTTTTTCACCGGCCGGGACGTCGGGGCTCAGGTAATAACGGGATTTGAGTACCCCCATCGTCGTGAAACGGGAGTGTGCGTCCAACTCGCGCAGCAGCAACAGGGCGACCATCAGTGCGGCCGTCAGGTTCCATCGCGGATTGTCCCGGAAGCTGCGCGCTAGCAGCCAGACCGTGGCGATCAGATAGAGTACTGCCGTTGCCGATTCAACCGGTCCATTCTCACGCACCAGCGCGGCTCCCGTCTCCGCCGGCAACAGGCTTGCCGCCACGGCGACGAGAAAGATGCCGATGCCGATCAATACGAGCAACTTCAGAGAATTATCAAAATGGCTGTTCATTGTTGAGCAGTCCTCATGGTTCCGGTTCGAGGCTGCCTTGTCAAGGTGACAGGGCTGCCGGCCGGGGTGATGGTTTTAGCGGGCGTCGGCGATCATGAGCACCGTTGTACCATGTTTTCGTTGAGATTCAACATTTCCGATTGATCGATCATGATCGATTTGCCGGCCCGTGTTTGTGCGTCGGTCTTGGGAAAATGTGCAAGGCAGGCGATGGAAACCTTGTAAAATAGACCGCTATCAGCTAGCATTTTGACGTTGTCACCTGTTGTTTGACGGTTTTGCGAAAATCAGCTCAGGCAGTGCCGGCAAGCCTCCTTGCTGGCAGGAATCTCAATGGTGGCCGGTCTGATCGGGCGGTTTTTGCGAAACATCTGCTTCCGTGGGAATGATGCCGAACCATTCCGCGGATTCCCGGCATATTTGTTCGGCGCGGCATCGCGATGAAACGACAGAAAACGGTGTACTGGTTGCAAGGAGGCGGCTGCGGTGGGGATACCTTCTCTT
>JAZBPM010000011.1:0-3288 GCA_036351615.1 Desulfofustis sp. | reverse complement strand
TCGACAGCTGATAAAGGACCGACAATGGCAATGAGTCAATCCGGCCGGGCACTGGTATGCACGGTGCTGTTTACCCTGGCCGGTGTGTTCCTGATCGAGTCCCCGTTCGGGCAGATGGTCGAGGAACGTTTCGGGTTGGCACTGCTGTTTCGCCTGCGAGGGGTTCGGGAGCCGCCGTCCAATGTCGTAATCGTCAATGTCGATCACCGTTCTTCCTGGATGCTCGGCCTGCCGAAGCAATTCGATCGCTGGCCCCGGCTGCTCTATGCCCGGCTGCTCGATCGGCTTGTCACTGCCGGTGCCGCCGTTGTCGTCTTTGATATCCATTTTGCTGAAACACGCGATCCGGTTAACGACCGGGTCTTCGCCGAGTCGATTCGCCGATTCGGCCGGGTCGTGCTCTGCGATAAACTCGTTAGACAATCCGGCAACATCGGGCCGGGCTCCTCCGGCCGGCTGTCTGCCGAAGTTGATGAACTGGTCCCGCCGGCCCCGATATTTGCCGATGCGGCACTGGCTCGGGCGCCGTTTCCGGTCCCGAAAATTCCGGTACGAGTGAGTCGGTCCTGGACGTTCAAATCGTCAGCGGGAGGGATTCCGACACTGCCGGTTGTCGCATTGCAAGTCATGGCTCTGGAAGATTACGAGCACCTCTACCGGGTGCTTCGTTTGCTGGTTCCCGACTGTGCCGCTAGTGTGCCGTCCGACGGCAGCGAGGTGCCGAACACGATCGGTCTGGTGGAGACGATGCGACGTATCAGATCGTTCTGTCTACGGTTTTCCGAGTCAGGCCGTGATGCTGCCGGCCGTATTGAGCAAACCGTGCGGCTGCTGCCTGCTCCTCGACAACAGCCGTTGCGCGGACTCCTTGCCGCCTACCTGGGAGAAAACAGTATTCATATCGATTTCTACGGGCCACCGGCAACGATTCCAACCCTTTCTTATCACGATATCCTCGCCGATCGTAATCTCAACGACCCGAGGATCGGGGCGTTGATCAAGGATAGCGTTGTCTTTGTCGTTGCCGCCGGAACGAGCTGGTCTGAGCAGCAAGATGGTTTTTATACGGTTTTTTCGCAGTCTGACGGGCTCGATTTGAGCGGTGTCGAACTGGCCGCCACGGTGTTTGCCAATTTGTCGGAAAATCGTCCCGTTCGCCAGGCGTCGACGGCGACGGGCAGTGGTCTGACGCTGGCGGCTGCCTTGATCGGCAGCCTGGCCTGTTTCCTGCTGCCACCGTTGCCGGCGGCGTTGCTGCTGGTCGGCTGTGGTGCGATCTATTTGATGATTGTTGCCGCCTGGTTTTCTCTGGCCGGCTTCTGGAGCCCTATCGTCGTGCCGTTGGCCGTGCTGCTGCCCGGCGTCTTCCTGGCGGCGATGGTCACCAGGTATCTGGGTGCGCGGCAGGAGCGTGAACATATCGAAAAGGCGTTTCGCCTCTACTTGCCGGATGCCGTAGTGCAGGAACTTTCACGTGATCTCTCCTTTATCACCACCGGCGACCGGACGGTTTACGGCGTCTGCCTGCTCAGTGATGCAAAGAACTATACGGCATTGTCGGAACAGTTGACGCCGACCGAACTGAGCGCACTGATGAAACGATACTTTGAACAATTGTTCCGGCAGGTCAACGAGCAAGAGGGGCTGGTCTGCAATATCGTCGGCGATGCCATGTTTGCCCTGTGGCCGTCGGTCGGTCCGCAGCGGGCCTTGAAAGAAAAAGCCTGCCGGGCGGCGCTGCAGATACAGACGGCGGTACAGCGCTTCAACCGGGAGCATCCGGACCGACAGCTGCCCACCCGGGTTGGCTTGCATGCCGGTTATCTGCTGATGGGCAATATCGGCGCTGAAGGGCATTTCGAATACGCACCGGTCGGCGATATCGTCAATACCGCATCGCGTATCGAAGGGTTGAACAAGTATCTCGGAACCTGGTTGATTGCTTCCCGGGAGGTTGTCGAAGGGGGCGACGGGATCGACAGTCGCTATCTCGGCAGGTTCCTGCTCGGCGGTAAAAGCAAATCGGTATCCGTGTACGAGTTGCTGCCTCCCGGTGAATTGAGCGGGAACCGGCGCCGTCTGATCACGGAAATCTTTCCCGAGGGGCTGGAACTCTTTCTGCAGCGTCGCTGGCAGGATGCGGCGGCGGTCTTTGAAGAGGCCTGCGCCCTGGACGGTGAGGATGGGCCATCGCAGTTCTACTTGCGGCGGTGTGCCATCTATCGGCAGTACTCGCCACCGGAAGACTGGCAGGGAGTTATTCGGCTGGAAAAATAACTCCCTGCCTGAAGTGGAAATATCTCAACCCCCTTTTTTACTCGGCTTAGCCGATTCGATACCACTTGCCGCCGATACAGACCCAGGTCGGGTTTTCGTGGTAGATGAGAATGGCCTCAACGAGTTCGCCGGGCGGCTGTTCCGACTGGCCAATCAGCTTCTTGTTCTTGTCGTCGAAAATGATCGGCTCCCCGTTGTCGTCAAAGCCCTTGAAATGGAATCCTTTAACCTTTGCTTTTTTGCTCATTGCTTCTCCCTCCGTCGGCAATGGTTACTTGACTGAGACAGCCCGTCGTGACCTTGCTTGGCCCTTGGGCGGTCGCTTCAACTACCAGGATAAGGTCATACGCAGCATGATTTGCCGCTCCGGCAGCAGGCGCGGCTGAGCCGGGTCCGTATCGAGAAATCGAAATGTCTCATCAAAGAGGTTCTTCACCTCTAGACTGACCATGCCGCGCCTGTTCGGCAACCGGTAGCCGAGCGAGAGGTCGACCACCCAAAAGCGATCGCTGTCGCCGGAGAAGCCGACAAAGGTCGACCCGAAGTCGCCGCGTTGGTCGAGATAGCTCGCCTCGACGGCCGCCCGCCAGCCGGACTCGTGAAAGAGGTGGATCTTCGGGATGATTCGGTGCGTGGTCAACTCGGCGATCCCCTGCGGTCCTTCCCAGCGATCATGGCTGAAACGCTCGTAATAATAGTCAAGACCCACTGCCGCCCAGCGGCACGGGGGCCAGTAGAGATATGCCGAGCCGATATCTTCCCGCCAGTCGTCCTCGACCTGCTCCGGTATCCCGGTCGGCCCGACCGAGGGGAACGGCACGTCGAGTTCCCGTCGAAAAACCTGCAGGCCGGCGAACCAGGAATCCGACCAACTCTGGTCGATGCCGAATCCATAGGTCCAGGCCGATGTGGCGGCGAAATCGTCGAAGAACTGGTTGAACCCGGCGACCTGAGTCGGCTCGATGGTTTGGGCGTAGATCAGGCGACGCTGCACGTTTTTGAAGACGGCCG
>JAZBPM010000010.1:0-11924 GCA_036351615.1 Desulfofustis sp. | reverse complement strand
TGTCGCCTGGTATTCCCGAGCCAGCTCACTGAACGGCTTTTCTTCGCCGGTGAGCTGACTGACCCCCGATCCGGCCACGCCGTTAAAGCTGTTGACCGCCCCACTGAACAGATTGTTGGAAATATTGTCCAGGTGCCCGCGAAACCTGAGCCAGGGTCCGGCCGGCGAGATGTGATCGGTGGTGCATTTGCCGGTGGCCTTGAGGAGCAGATGCAGTTTTCGGAAATCTTGACCATCCCATGGCTCAAATGGTGCCAGCAGGGCGAGGCGTTCGGAGTCCGGATCGACCAGCACCGATTGGTCGGAGCGATCATCGAGTGGTGCGACAAAGCCTTCGTCGCTGGTCATCAGGCCTTGTGCCGGGACCTTGTCGACCGGTCCGGGGTCGGCGAGCTGAAACGTTGAACCGTCGGGCGCCGTGATCGGGGTGGTGAACGGGTTGTTGTCAAAATTGCCGAACAATGCGTAAGCAAGGGCCGTTTCCGGGCTGCCGATGAAACAGCAGGTCTCTGCGTTGCCGTCGTTGCGTTTCGGGAAGTTGCGGTTATAGGAGGTCATGATCGAGTTCACTTCGCCCGGCTTGATATCGTCGCGCTGCCACTGGCCGATGCATGGCCCGCAGGCGTTGGCGAGCAGCGTCGCGCCGATCGCTTCGAGATCGGCCAACAGGCCGTCCCGATCGATGGTCGCCTTGACCTGGTCGGAACCGGGAGTCAGCAGCAGCGGGGTCTTCAGTTTTACTCCCCGGGCCGCGATCTGTCTCGCCATGGCCGCGATCCGCCCCATATCCTCGTAGGAAGAGTTGGTACAGGAGCCGATCAGCGTGGCTTTGATGGTGGAGGGGCAACCGCTGTCGGCAATATGCTGTTTCATCTTGCTGACGGTGGTGATGCGGTCCGGCGAGTGCGGCCCGACGATCTGCGGTTCCAGCGTCGAGAGGTCGATATCGACAATCAGATCGAAATAGCTTTCCGGGTCGGCGATAACTTCCGGGTCCGCTCTGAGCAGATGGCGGTAGCCTTCGGCCAGATCGGCCGCCTCCTGTCTGCCGGCGGCCCGCAGGTAGTCGGCCATCTCCCGGTCAAACGGAAAAAGAGAGGTAGTGGCGCCGAGTTCGGCGCCCATATTGCAAATGGTCGCCTTACCGGTGCAGGAGATCGTGTCGGCACCATCGCCGATGTATTCAAAGACCCGGTTGGTACCGCCGGCACAGGTCAGCAGGCCGAGCAGTTTCAAGATGATGTCTTTCGGGGCGGTCCAGCCGGACAGGTGCCCGGTCAGACGAACTCCGACGATTTCCGGGTGCAGGACCTCCCAGGGCATGCCGACCATCACATCGACCGCGTCGGCGCCGCCGACACCGGCGGCGAAGCTGCCCAAGCCGCCTGCGTTCGGGGTATGGGAGTCGGTGCCGAGCAGCATCAGGCCGGGAAAGGCATACCGCTCCAGGACGACCTGGTGAATGATCCCGGCACCGGGGAGCCAGCAGCCAAAGCCGTAGCGCTTGGCCGCCGAGGTCAAAAAATCGTAGACTTCCCGGTTGTCGTTACGGGCCATTGTCAGATCCGGTGCTGCGCCGGTCTGGGCCTTGATCAGGTGATCGCAATGCACGGTGACCGGCACGGCCGCCTCGTCCTTGTCTGCCAGCATGAATTGCAGAATGGCCATTTGGGCGGTGGCATCTTGCAGGGCGACCCGGTCCGGTTTGGTCTTGATATAGGAACGGCCGGCACTGAGCTCTGCTCCGCCCGGATCGGCGAGATGACCGTAGAGGATTTTTTCGGCATAGCTCAATGGTCGCTGCAATCGGTTACGGACCGCCTGGAGATTTCTCTCCATGGTTTGGTAGACGGCTTCTATAAAGGCGGGAGTCGAATCGACACTGCTATTCATGGGTTTCCCTCGGTGGCTGTCGGCCCAATCAGTGCATGGTGAAACTGTTGGCCAGGTCGGTACTGAATGGTATGCAAAATTCCCTAATGTCAATTAGGCTTTAATCTGCTCTTCGTCAAGCATGCGGTCGATAAAATCCAGCACGAACTGTCGTTGTACCGGAGTGGCGTAGGCGATGCAGGTGCAGTGCAGATGAGTGGCACTGCGGACCAGCAGTTCGACGGACAACCGTTTTGCGTCGAGATCGACGGCGACATAAAATGGACCGCAATCCTTGTGCCCCTGTTGCGCCTGCGCATACAGATCATCCGGTAGCACGAGCCAGAAGATTCCGGTCATCGGTCCCGGTTTCAGGGTTCGTTTCAGGAAGGAATTGATATTATCCCACTCCAGGGGTGATAATTCATCGATCACGTATTGTCGCATCGGTCTGTCCTTACAAGAGCGTGTTGCGCCGTGGCAGCTGACAAGCCTGGCAACTCTTGTCCTGTCGGCGAAATTGGTATCATAGATCGAGCCAAGTCTGGTCTTCATTGAGGATTTCGGCGCCGTTCCGGCGTACGACGATCATGTTTTCCAGACGGATACCTCCCCAGCCGGGCAGGTAGACGCCCGGTTCGACGGTAACGATCATACCTTCTTTGAGTTGGCGGCGGCTTCTGGCGGAGAGGCCCGGTGCCTCATGGACCGCCAGGCCGACGCCATGTCCGAGTGAATGACCGAAATATCTGCCGTACCCTGCCGCCTCGATCACCGATCGGGCGGCCCGGTCGACAGCCTTCATCGTTGCTCCCGGTCTGATGGCGGCTATGCCGGCCTGCTGCGCGGTGCGGACCAGCCGATGGACAACACGAAAGCGCTCGTCGAAAGTGGAGAGAGTAAATGATCGGGTCATATCGGAGCAATAGCCGGCAAGGACCAGGCCCATGTCGATGGTGATCGGTTCGTGAAGCTGAACCCGTCGGTTTGTCGGCACGGCATGCGGGCGGGCGCTGTTCTCTCCGGAGGCAACGATGGTCTCGAAACTTGGACCGTCGGCGCCGGCTCGCCGCATCGCGGTCTCGATGGCCAGGGCAATGTCTATCTCGCTCATGCCGGTGGCAAGAGAGCTGAAAACCTGTTGAAAAACAGTTTCGTTGAGCTGCACCGAGCGGCGGATGAGTTCGATTTCCTCTTCGCTTTTGATCTCTCGTTGCTTCTCGATGAGACCGCTCACCGGAGTCAGAGAAAGTTGCAATTTTTCAGCCAGTTCCGACAGTCTGAGACTGTCGGCGTGCAGGGTGTGGTGACTTTCGAAGGCAAGCCGGTTGCCGCCGATCTCCGGTAACAGCCGCTCCAGGAGTTTGTGCAGACCGTGTCGATACACCGCTACCGGCAGATCTGTTTCCTGTCTGGCCTGCAGTTCGTAGCGGGAGTCGGTGAGCAGGTGGGTGGTGCCGCGGGCGGCGATGAGCAAGGCGCCGGAGCTTTCACCGACACCGTGGTCCCGGGCGGTATACCCGCTCAGATAGCGCCGGTTTTCCGGGCCGCTGACCAGCAGTACGTCAATCTTGCTGCGCCTTAATTTCTCCTGCAGGTACTGCCGTCGTGCCTGATAGTCCATCACCGGTGGTGAGATTGCTGCAGTTGTTGGCCGGCGCGCTCGTCAAACGGCGAAACGCTGGGCGATCAATTGTTTGCGTTGTTCAAGGGCCTGGTTGTACTGACTGCTGAGATCAGCACTGACCCGTGCCCATTCTTCTTTGTAGTGCGGGTGCATGGTCGGGCTGAGGGCCATCTTGTCATCGATCTGCATCCCCTGTTGCTGGAGCTGCATTTTCAACTGGTTCATGATTGACTCATCAAACTGCTGTCGCACCTGCTCTTGATGTTGTCCATACTGCTCGAGAATCTGTTTTAATTCTGAACAGATAGACATGATGTCCGGAGCGTTGCCGCTCAGTTCCTGGAGCCCTTTGAAGCTCTGCAGGGTTTGGTCGGAAAGGCCTTGGCCCCGGGGGAGAATGATATTGCGCAGCAGTGCGATGGCCATGCCATTGCGCATGGCGCTCTGCTTTTCCACCGGTTGTTGTTCCAGAAGCTGCAGCAGATGAGGTGCTTCACCGCCCAGATAACTGACGGCAAGGCGCATGCCGTCTTCCTTGAGCACTTCGTCTGCCGGGACGTCGGGTGCTTCGGCGGCCAGACGGGCCGCCCGCTCCATTACCATATCAAGTGTGCTTCTGATTTCCGCCATAACGTATCAATGCCGTTGAAATAGTAGGGTCAGCGACCAGTGAAGAAGAGATTTTCGAGTGTACCGTAGGATGGTGACAACCGCAAAGGAAAAACGTTTCACCTCTCGCCGTCGCTGGTCAGGCGGGCGGCAAAAAAGCCGTCGCAGCCGGATGACGGCAGGGGCGCGAAACAGCCGTCGGCAACAAGCGCCTGCGCCGGAGCCGGGAGATACTCGTCGCAGTTAGTGATCATAAAGCCATGATGGTCGGCAATGAAACGGTCGACCACCTGTCGGTTTTCCTCCGGCTCGATGGAGCAGGTCGCATAGACCAGAACTCCTCCGGGGGCGAGCAGGTCGGCGGCCGTCTCGAGGAGGCGGCCTTGTTTTTCGCGATAAAAAAGCAGATCTTGTTCCTGCCGGTTCCACCGGATGTCGGGGTGCCGACCGATGACACCGGTCCCGGAGCAGGGCGCGTCGACGAGAATGGCGTCAAAGTGCAGCGGGCAGGTTCTGGCAAAATGCTCAAGAGTACTGTTGTGCAGGGAAAGCGTGTGGTCCCCGACTGTTCTGGCCAGGTTTTCCCCGAGCAGGCGAAATCTCCCGGGGTCCGGTTCGACGGCGGTCAGCGATGCGTCGCCGGCGGCGGTCAAATCGGCCAGGTAAGACGTTTTGCCGCCTAAACCGGCACAGCAATCGAGATAGCTTCGACCGGGCCAAAAGGGTGCCAGCAACAGCGTGGCAAGTTGTGCCGCCTGGTCTTGAACGAAAAACAGTCCCTCGTGATAGCCGGGCAGAGCGGATATCGAGCCGTGAAAACAGGGGAGGACAACGCTGTCCGGGGCAAACTCGCCGGCATGCGCCTCGATTCCTTCCTCTTGGAGCAGCTTCAGATAGGTCGATTGAGTCAGGGATCGGCTGAGTCGCAGGTTGAGCGTCGCTTCACGATTGTTGTAGGCGCAGATGGCGCGCATGGTCTGCTCGCCGAAATGCGCCTGCCAACGCCTGGTGAGCCAAGCCGGATGATTGAGCAGGCCGCGGCCGGCACCTTCGGGGTCGATCAGTTCGTAGAGTTCATCGCGACGGCGCAGACCGGAGCGCAGTACACCGTTGACGAATCCGCACAGTTTTTCCGCGGTCCCGCTCCGGCGGACGGCCTCGACGGTCTCGTGGACGGCGGCAAACCCGGGAATTCTCTCGAGGAAAAAAATCTGGTAGAGGCCAACGGCCAGCGCCTGGTAAACAAAGGGGTTCTGGCGGCTCGGCGATCGGGAGCACAACCGGGAGATCAGCAGGTCGAGTTGATCGCGGTGGCGCAATACGCCGTAAACGATATTCATGGCCAACTGTCGATCGGTCGAAGAGAGTCGGCACTGCTCGACGATTCCGCTAAAGATTCGGGCAACCGGGTGACCGGTTCGCTGGTTGCGCTGCAGTGTCTCGATGGCGGCATGGCGGGCGGTTTTGGCCATCGTCTGCTGTCGTTTGGAGGTTGGCGGTAAGGCGTCGTTAAGAGATTTCGGATAGTGTCATGATCTTTTAACTGAGGCCGGATCGTTTGTAAACAGGTACCGCCCGAAGCATACACCAAGCCACGACTTTTACCGGCAACGGCGGTCTCCGTCTCGTGTTTGAAATGACTTCGGTGTGCAGGGCAAATGATGGTCGCCGCTGATTTATCAGGTGGACAGCGCCGTTCGCTGTTGTTACGATTGTTCTCCGAACGGGGGATGCGGGGATGCGGGGATGCTGGAATGGACGGATTGGATCGAGGAGGGGCGCATGACCAGGTGCTGGCAATTGCTTATCGGACTGATCGTATTGATCGGCGGAGCTTCGGGAGCACAGGCGTTCACTTTGGAGACGGTCAAGCAGCGCGATCTGCTGAACTGCGGAGTGACAGCCGGGGTGCGGGGCTTTGCGACTGCCGATGAAACGGGCCGCTGGCAGGGCCTTGATGTCGATATCTGCCGGGCTGTCGCGGCGGCTGTCCTTGGTGATGCCGAGAAGGTGAAGTTTGTTGCGCTACCTCAGCAGGCACAGCTGACCGCGTTGTTGTCCGGTACCGTTGACATGCTGTCCGCGATGATACCCTGGACGCTGACCATCGATTCGTCCATGGGGCTGCTCGTTACCGGCATCAGTTTTTACGACGGACAGAGTTTTCTGGTCAAGAAACGGCTCGGCGTCAAAAGTGCCTTGGAACTGGATGGCGCGACCATCTGCCTGCCCGAAGGTCGGCGCAGACAAGACCATCTCAACGATTTTTTTCGCGAACACGAGCTCCGTTTTACGTCGACTGGTCACGACACCTTGGAATTGGCCACCAGGGAACTGGTGAACGGTCGCTGCGAGGTGATCACCGACAGTCGTTCCCGCCTGTATAGTCTGCGGCTGTTGCTCGAACATGGTGATGAATATTTGGTCTTGCCCGAAGTGATCTCCCGGGAGCCGCATGGTCCCATTGTTCGGCAAGGTGACGATGGCTGGTTCGCTATCGTTCGCTGGGTCCTTTTTACCTTGCTGACCGCCGAGGAATATGGCCTTCGCTCGGATACCATCGATACCGTGACTGCCGATACAGATCCACGGGTACAGGACTTCATCGGGCAGACCGGAAATTTTCACAAAGGGCTCGGTCTCGACGCCCGCTGGGCGTATCGGATCATCAAACAAGTCGGCAACTACGCCGAGATCTTCGAACGCACGGTCGGTCACCAATCGACCATGGGTATGGATCGTGGTCTGAACGCGTTGTGGAACCGGGGCGGTCTGCATTATGCCCCGCCGATGCGGTGATTCGTTCCTGCGCGGCCCCGCTCTGCTTTTTTTATATGAAAATCGGCGGGACTGGTTTTAACCTGTCCCCCGCTCACTTTCAAAAACCAACCAGTCATCCCGACCACGAAGCCGATCTTCATCGTTCGTTGTGACGCCCCATGGTGGGGGTTAGAGGGAACCTTGAAACCTTCGATCTTGAACAACGCAATTCAGAATTTTTCAGGCTCCCTTAGAGATCGACGATAACGTCGAACAAATCGCTGTCTGTTTCAATCTTCAGACGGTTCCCTATCACCGATCGGTAGCTGTCGGCGAGCATCTGCCGGAAGTGATCGGCGAAGGATCGGAGATCCGCTGCAGTGGTTGCGGTAATCTCCAGGAGACGGTGTTGCTTGTCGGTGACGGTGATGCCGCTCAGGTATTCGTTGCGGGCGGTTGCGCCGCGAGCGGCGGCGCTCTGGTGCGGATCGAAAGCACCATAAGTGCCGATGATCAACTGATCCAGGGTCTCACCTGACAATTCGACGCCGGCGACGATCTCGGGCAGCTGCTCGAAGAACCGGTAGGTCTTGCGCACATGGGGATCCCGGTAGCTGACCAGGGCGATGTTGCCGGTGAGATAATTGAACTGGATGAAACAGCCATAGGCGCCACCCATCTGCCTGACCGTGTTCCAGAGGTAGTCCCGGGATAAAAACGTTTTCAGCACTTCAAAAGAGCCGCTGTAATGTTCTTTGACCGGAAACAGGACACCCCCCTGGACATTGAATGCGACCTCGGCCGCGGTGATAAAGGCTTCGTGCCGTGAAAAAGCAGGTTCGGCAAGACGCGGCAGGGATGGCTGAACGATATCTGAGAGGGCATCCGGCAGACGGCTGCCAATTCTTTGAAAGGTACTGATTTCCTCGTCCTCTGCGGTTATTGCCAGTACCATGTTGCGGCGGTTGAGAATAATCCGTGCCATGGCCTGCAGGTCATCGAGGAGTTGCTCTTCCCGCTGATCGTAGTTTTTTGCCAACTCGCGGAGAACCCGGTAGGCGGTGACACCGTTGATTTGTTCCTGGTATCTGCCGGCCACGCTGAGATGAGAGAATACTCGCGTAGATGGTAAATTGTACCCCTCACTCTGGGCGGAATGCTCGGCCCATGCGAATTCGCGGCGAACGATTTCCCTGATCCGTGGCCGGTCTTTGAACGATAGTTCGGTCAACAAATCGGTGATCAAGTCGACGGCCCGTTCGAGGTATTCGGGGAGCATCTTGACGCTGAGCCAGAAGAAGCACCTGGCATCGTCCGGATCATGTTTGTTGGAATAGGTATTGACCGAGTGACTCAGGCCGCCGGTGCAGATTGCCGCCTGTTTCGCGAATTCGCTGAACGACAATCGTTCGGTGCCGATTTCGGTAATGATGGCACCGAACAGGTCGACCAGCGGCAGATAACGATGCGGTAGACACATCAGATCGAGGCCGATGTCCAGGTAGGTGATGTGATCGGTCGGCAGGGAACTTACCAGAACCTGCTCGCCGAACATGGAGTGCGGCTGGACCTGATGAAAGTCGACGGCGACCGGCAGGTCGGAAAGCTTGAGCTGGGGGAGCAGAGCCAGTTGTTCCGGGGTGTTCGGAGTCTGCTGAAGCTTAATCAGGTCACGGGTCCGGGCGATGAGCGCCTCCCGGTCCCTCTCGCTCAGCGTTGCGGCATAGCGATCGAGGCGCTGCTGCTCCTGGCGTGCTGTTTCCTGCAGTTTCCCGGGATCGGGCTGCAGGGTGATTGTCACCGTTGCCGGGTTGGCCAGCAGCGCTTCGCTGATCAAATCTTCGAAGTAGCGACCCGACAGGGCTTTTTCCCGAATGGAACGGAGCAGTTCTTCCGTTTTCAACGCGACGAACGGGTCCGTCCCATAGCGGAAGGCTGTGAGCGATTTGTTGAGCAGGTCAAGGCCGCGTTGCGCTTTGCTCGCATCTTCCCGGACATTAAACTCATATTTGTTGAGTTCGGAAATGACCAGATCCCGGTCGAGACCATCCCGGACCATGTCTGCCAGCGAGTCATGGTACAACTCGGCAAACCGGTCGCGATGGCGGGCGTCGCTGCCGATAAGATAGGTGATCATGATCGTGTTGAAGCACGACGACGATAAATACAGTCCACCGAAATCGTTACATATGCCGCTCGACACAATGCGGTTTTTCAGCGGTGACCCGTCTGAATTGTAGAGAATATTGGCAATGATCTGAAACGAGGCGTTACGCTGACGGTCACTGACATCGCCGACCCGGGTGCCGACGGCCAGATAGGTGCGATCATCATGGTCACCCGCTTCGACGCCGTAAGAATCGCTGATCTGCAGCGGGCTGTCGATAATTTTGCCGAGAGAGGGTTCCCGGCGACTGCTGCGGTCGGTGAACGTGGAGAGAAAACGCTGCTGGAGAAAGCTCAATTCATCTTCGAGCGGTGCATTACCATAAACGAACAGCGTGCAATTGCTCGGATGATAATGCTGTCGGTGAAAGGCGCAGAACTGCTCGAAGGTCAGATCGGGAATATGCTTCGGGTCTCCCCCCGATTCGTGCGCATAGGTTGAGCCGGGCATCAGGCCGCCAAAAATATGGTGGAAGATCAGGCGAATCGGGTCGGAAAATGCCCCCTTCATTTCATTGAAGACGACCCCTTGAAACTGGAGCGGAGTTGAATGGTCCTCCTGATGGTAGCGCCAACCTTCCTGTTCGAACGTTTCCCGGTGCAGCAGCGGATTGAAGACGACATCGCAATAGACGTCCATCAGGTTGAAGTATTCTTTCAAGTTCCTGGTAGCGAAGGGGTAATAGGTGATATCGGCACCGGTCATCGCATTGAGGAAGGTCATCAGCCCGCCTTTGTTCACCTCTCCAAAAACATCCTTGACCGGGTACTTTTTCGACCCCATCAATACGGAGTGTTCGAGGATGTGGGCAACACCGGTGGAGTCGGTGGGAATCGTGTTGAAGGCGACGGCAAAGGTCTTGTTGGCATCGTCATTCTTGATCGCCAGCAGAGGGCACCCGGTCAGGTCGTGCTCGAACAGCGAGACGTGAGCGGAAAGTTCGTCGATCCATTCGTCATGTTTCAGGGTAAACCCCGTACCGGTGCTACCTGGGACTGTGGTCATGATAGGTTCCGTTTTTTGGTTTCGTAAATACTCAGACTGGTGTGAAATAGCCGAATTCCCACCCGGGAGCAGGGTTGGCAAGCACACTGTGCCGCAAACAGAGTGGTGCTATTCCGAGGGTACAACAAGTTCGTTCAACGTGCAGATGGGGTGGGAATGCCATGTGCCAATGCGGTCTTCAAAACGTACCGGCGCTGTCAAGCAGGAGTGTTACCGGGCCGTCATTGGTCAGCGAGACCACCATTGCCGCCTGAAATCGTCCGGTAGCGGCGGTTATCCCGAGACGCTCGACAGCGCCGATGAACCGATTGTACAGTGCTTCGGCGCGGTCCGGCAAAGCCGCCTCCGAATACCCCGGCCGTCGCCCTTTGCGGCAATCGCCGTAGAGGGTGAATTGTGAGACGATCAGCATTTCACCGTTAATGTCTGCAAGCGAGTGGTTCATTTTTCCGTGTTGATCGGGAAAGATTCTCAGATTAACGATTTTTTCCGCCAGCCGGTCGCACTCACGTTCCGAATCGTGTCTATGGATGCCGAGTAACACGACAACCCCGCGGCCGATGGCGCCAAGTGCCATTCCCGCCTCGCTGACAGCGGCGCTCGACACCCGCTGGACGACTGCGCGCATAACTCAACCTGGAAAAAAGAAAGAGGACATCGTCGGTACGGCCTGTCTGTCACAGATGGATAATCGGAAAACACCCGACATGTCAATCCCTGATCCGGCGGGAAGGTCCTTTCGCCGATGTCCGGGTCTGGATACTGCCGCTATGGTCGGTGGAGGCGGGCTCGACGATTGGTCAGATAGACACCGGTGCAGACCATGAATCCGCCGGCCAGCACGATCGGTTTCAAGGTTTCCGAAAGCAGCAGCCAGGATTGCAAAAGGGCGAACACCGGAACAAGGTTGATGAAAACACCGGCACGGCTCGGCCCGATCCGCTTGATACCGAGGTAATACCAGGAAAACCCGAGACTGGTACCGCCGATACCGAGATAGGCCAAACTGGCCCAGCCGACCACGTCGATGCCTGGCAGCAGGACCGGCAGACCTTCAGCCAGAGCGGGGCCGGCCAGCAACAGGGTGCCGGCCAGAATGGCGTAAAAAACGCAAGGAAGCGGCCGCATGGTCGTCAACACGCTCTTGCCGACAAAGGTATAGACCGTCCAGCTGACCACGCAGCCGAGCAGCGAGAACTCGCCGGGACCGAAGCCGCCGGTAACGATCATGGTTGGATGCCCGTTGCTGATGACCAGCAGTGCACCGGTCAGTGACAGCAGGATGCCGATGCCCCGGAGCCGGGTCAGTGGTTCGCGGTAGAGCAGCGTCGAGACGAGTGCGATACACAGCGGGGTGGTGGCGATAATCAGAGCGGCCCGGCTGGCGGTGATATGACTGAGACCGGTGAAGAAAAAGGCGTTGTAGGAAAAAATACCGCTCAGGCCGAGTAACAGGATCGGCAAGAACTGGCGCCGGGTCGGCAGGGCCGGCAGCCCTTCGGTAGCGGCGATAATCGGCAGCAATGCCGCGCCGGCAATGACAAAGCGCAGGAAAGAAGCGGAGAATGGTGGGATCTCGCCGGCGACGAGGCGGCCGGCGATAAACGTGCCGCCCCAGAGAAAGGTGGTCGCGATAAGCAGCAGATAGGTCATGTCGATACCGGTCCGGTCGGCGATTTCAGGTGTCGGGTTGGCAGCATGGAGGCGGCAGCCACTGATGTAGCATGGTTGGCCAGCGGGTGTCAACGGCCGTTGCTGTTCCTGCCGGCGAACCGGGCGTTGCCTATCGTCTTACATTTTTGAAATTGCTTCTTGTCCGAAATTATTCAGCGTGTTAAGGTGCAAACCCGCGCATATGTATCGCATCGAACGATATGCGGCGTT
>JAZBPM010000009.1:0-8804 GCA_036351615.1 Desulfofustis sp. | reverse complement strand
CCGGGAGCTGTTACCGAATTGGCCGCCCGAGCCCGCACCCCGCAACAAACCAGGCAGACCGACACCGCTTGTCAGCAGAGATTGGACCGGATCAACGAACTCGTCGCACCGCTCCATCTGCTCGATCCGGCCTCGCCCTCCTTCTCTCCGCAACAGTGCACCAGTATGCACGATCTGATCCGCTACGCCCACGAAAAAGCAATGGCCGAGATGTTCTCGCTGGTCGGTTCGGGCGGGCGCGAGCTGAGCGGCGCCCGCACCGTTCACTCCGAGCTGCCGTTGACGCTGTCCCTGATCGACCTGGGCGGCGGTCTGGCGACTGGTGCCGGTAAAAACCAACGGCAGCTCACCCCCGACCGGTTCGCCTCACCGCTGCTGATCGCCTGCTGGCAGGGACTCACCCATCCGGACATCACCTGGCACCAGGGACTTGCCTATCTCGACTGGGAGCAGGCGGATCGTGTCAGCGGCGGCATTATCAGCCTGAAATCACCACTGCTCGGTAGCTACGGCGTCGTCGCCCGCGACTATCTTCACCTGATGCTGCGCTTCGGTTACCATTTTGCCGTTATCGACTGCCTGGCCGGCAACGACGACGAAGCCAACTACCTGGCGTTCCGCTTCAAAGGCGGTGGCGGCGACTACGAGATGCGGCTGCGCCGTGTCCGGCTGATCAGCGACATCCTGATCTGGGCCGGCTTTGCTGTGCACACCCACGGCGACATGCTCGACGCACGTTTCGATCGCCGGCAGGCCGGAGATTTCCTGCCGCGACTCTCTGTGCTCGGCTATATACAGGGGAAATGCCAATTGCTCGACATGGCGTTGACCGCCGACGAGGAGTTGGCACCGTTGCTCGATTCGTTCAAAGCACAGCTGCAAACCTTTTTCACCCCGACGCACACCTCCAAGGATTGAAACGATGACACAATCAGCCTATCGTGTCGATTGGATAACCGACAACCTGGCCGTCGGCCAGGCGCCGATGTCATACGATGCGCTCGACGCGATCCGTGACCTCGGTATTGGCGCCGTACTCAACCTCTGTGCCGAATTCTGCGACCTGCACTGGATTCAGGCCAAGGCCGGTTTCGAGGTCTACTACCTACCTATCCCCGACGAAGAAGCCCCCGACCTGAGCGAGTTGGAAAAGGCCCTCGACTGGCTCGATGAATCTCTCTATCTCGGCAAGAAGGTCCTCGTCCACTGCCGCTTCGGCATCGGCCGCACCGGCACCGTGGTCAACGCTTACCTGCTGCGCAAGGGGCTGGGGCACCGACTGGCCGGCAAGACCTTGAAAGGACTGCGCTCCCAGCCGGCCAATTTCAACCAGTGGTGGTTTATCAGGAAATACGGCAAAAAGGAAAAACGGCTGACCATCCGTGAACCGTCGCTGGAAAGCAAGCACCTGGTCGACCTCTTCCCGTTTTTCGCCAACTACGAGCAGGTACTCGCCCGCATCGACGAGGCACTGCTGGCCGAGGCGTCCCCTCCATCGTGCGGCCGCGATCACGACTCCTGCTGCAAGACCCCGCTGACCCTGTCCTTTATCGAGACCGTCTACCTCAGCCACATGGTCAACACCACCCTGGAACGTCAGGCCCGCCTGGACCTGATCAACCGCGCCACCGTGAAAAAAGGGACAGTCGCGAAAAAAGGGACTGTCCCCTTTTTTGAGCCAAAAAAGGGACTGTCCCCTTTTCCTCCGTATCGCTGCCCCCTCAATCCGGACGGGACCTGTCTTGTCTATGGCGGTCGGCCGACTGCCTGCCGACTCTCGGACCTCGAGCCGGGTCGACGGCGGGATATCGAATCCCTTGTCAACGAACAACTGGATCGTCTCTCCGGCGATATCTATTTCGCCTTCACCTCGCGCTTTCCCACCGATGCCCCGCTGGTATTCACCCTGACCGACGCGGTATCCGGCCGCTATGTCCAAACCCTGTTCCATCATCTGTTGCCCCGAAACACCGATGAGCCGGAAGAAAACGAGGAGTGATGTCACACCACAGCAGTGCTTGCTTTTTTTTGTCGTTGTTGACCCAAGTCAAAGAATAATTACTGCGTTGTGATACATTTCCACTAAAGCTTGGCGAAAGAGCCTTTTGTAAACCTTGGATTTTCGTTCAAAACCAAGGAATGCGAAAAAAAAGAGAGCCGGTCCGAACGGCCATTACCCACGGGGATGTATCATGAAACAGATGCGGAAAATCATTGAGATCGACGAGGAATTGTGTGACGGCTGTGGACAGTGCGTTCCGGATTGCGCCGAGGGGTCGCTGCAGATCATTAACGGTAAGGCCAAGTTGGTAGCTGACAAGCTCTGCGACGGCCTCGGGGCTTGTCTCGGCTCCTGTCCGACCGGCGCCCTGAAGATCATCGAACGCGAGGCCGATGAATTCGACGAGGAGGCGGTCGAAGAGTTTCTTGCCGCCAAAGACCGGGCCAAGACGCAACCGCCTGAACTGATGGCCTGCGGCTGCGCGTCAACCCATATCCAGAGTTTCCAGCCGGCAGCCTCGCCCTGTCAATCGGCCAACGTGCCGAAAAGCGTGCCGGCCGGCGCTGCGGCCGACTCGCAATTGAGCCACTGGCCGGTCCAGATTCGTCTCGTACCGCCGCACGCTCCATTTCTGAAAGGGGCAGACCTGTTGATCGCGGCCGACTGCACGGCGGTCTCGGCACCGAATTTCCAGCAAGACTACCTGGCCGGCAAAGTGGTGCTGATGGGCTGCCCGAAATTCGATGACGCCGAATCATATATCCAGCGCTTCACCGAAATCATCGACACCTGCGGCTTGAAGCGTATTACCATCCTGATCATGGAAGTACCCTGCTGCTCGGCGATGAACGTCATCGTCAAACGGGCTCTGGAACGGGCCTCGGTATCGGTGCCGGTGGAACAGATCACCATCTCGACCCGCGGCCAGGAACTGCAGCGGGTGAACTGGTAAATCAAAAGCGAACAAAAAAAGGGACAGTCCCCTTTTTGGTTAAACCAAAAAGGGGACTGTCCCTTTTTTTCGCTTGTTTACTTCCAGGTGATGATCAGTCGTCCTTCCACCTCGACAACCTCTGCACCGATGGAGACGAGGAGGTGAAAGAGCGGACGGCCGAAATAAAAGAGTTCCTCGCCGAGCGTCAGATCGAAGTCCTCGACCACCCGGGTACGGTAGGCGATCTCCTCATTGACCAGCCGCTCGAGTTCGGTCGCCCGGTCCCCGGGGCCATGATCGAGAAGGGCCTGCATATCGGGGCAGGGAAACAAGCGTTCGTGCTCCAGCACGAAGGGACGCAACGGATCATCATCGGCCAGCAGATCGAGCCGGCCGATGGTATCGGTTTCCATCAACTCCTCGATCTCGGCGGTATCCCAGCAGCGCAGAGCTTTACAAGCCTGCGGCCGCATCTCGTAGATGGTGCAGCCCTTCTGCTCGGGATCGAAATAAAAACAGCTCCAATCCCGGCCGACCCCGCTGATCTTCACCAACTCGCCGCGCACCGGTTGAACCGTGTCGGAAAGCGGGTTGTGGGCCAACTCCCCTTTTCTGATGGTGATCAGCTGAGCCGTCGGCAGATGGCCGTCCAGGACCAGGTGCCGATCTTCCGGGTGCAGCGCCGGTCCGCCACTGACGCAGCAGGTTCCGCAGCGTAAACAGTGCTGTTGTTGTTCTTGCATAACCGTCGCGCCCCCCGTTCGTTCTCTCGACCTGTATCTGCCCGTAGCACGCGCCTCGTCGACGCTAGAAATCCATGACGAAACTATAAACACCCTCTTCGATGGTGCTCGTTACATTGAGTCCAGAATGGTTGAAAATCGCCTGCATTCGGTTGTTGTTACGCAGCACCTCGGCGGTAAAACCGGAGATGCCGTTAGCCTTGGCAATCGTCACCAGGTGGCGGAAGACGAAGGTGCCGAGTCCCCGGTTCTGCCACTTGTCGCGCACGACAAAGGCCACCTCGGCCCGGTTGCTTCGCTCGTCGAGATAATAGCGGCCGACGGCAATAATCTCGTCACCGTAAGCCTCCGGCAGCACCCCGACAATGGCCACATCCTTGCGGTGATCAATATAGACGAAATTCTGGATCTGCCGTTGCCCGAAGCGCTCCTGGTGACTCATGAAGCGGTAATAGATCGTCTCCCGCGATAGATCGTAGAGCAGATCGCGCATGCGCGGTTCATCAGTCGGGTGGATCGGCCGGAAATTGATCTCGGTACCGTCCTTGAGCAAGTACTTGGTCTTCATGAAGCTCTGCGAAGCGACCACGAACTTGCCTTCGATATCGGCAAATTCCTCGCGTATGTACTTGGCTTCGATGGCCTCCTTGAGCAGTTGCGGCCGGACATCGGGATGAGCGATGGAGATCAGGGCCAGGGTCCTGTCCTGTACTGACTTGCCGCGCAAATAAGCGCTGCCGTATTCGGTAACGACGTAATGCACGGTACCGCGCGAGATGACCACCCCGGAACCGGGGCTGAGCCGGGACACGATGCGCGAGGCACCGTCGATATTGGTTGACGGCATCACGACGATCGGCCGGCCGCCGCTGGAACGGGCGGCGCCGCGATTGAAGTCGACCTGGCCGCCGATCCCCGAGTAGAACTTGCCCCCTTCCGAATCGGAACTGACCTGCCCGGTCAGATCGATCTGCAACGCCATGTTGATGGTGACCATGTTGTTGTGCTTGCCGATCACGTTGGCGTCGTTGACGTACTGGGTGGGACGGAAGGAAAAGAGCGGATTGTCATCGATATAATCGTAGAGTGCCCGGCTGCCCATGCAGAAACTGCCGATCACCTTGCCCCGGTCGACTGTCTTACGCTTGCCGGTCACCGCCCCGGCCTCGATCAACTCCATGATCTCGTCGGAGATCAGTTCGGTGTGGATGCCAAGATCCTCCTTATCCTTCAGGTACGGTGCCACCGCCAGCGGCAGACGCCCGAAGCCGGGCACCTTGCCGAGGCCGAACTCGATGGTCGCACCGTTGGGCACGAGGGCGGCCACCAATTGAGCGATCTTGTCGGTAACCTCCGGGATCGGTTCGTGCTTGCGCTCGATCAGCGGCACGTCAACGGGCACCAGGATGTCGAGATCATAGACGTCGACCAGGCTGTCGCCCCTGGTCCACGGCATCTGCGGGTTGACCTGGGCGATAACGAGTGAAGCGTTCTCGGCGGCGCTCTTGACGATATCAACAGAAATACCGAGGCTCATTTTGCCCCGGGTATCCGGCGGCGTCACCTGGATCAGGGCCACGTCCAGCGGCATCTGCCCGGAATTAAGCAGGGCCGGGATATCATACATCAGGATCGGCGTGTAATCCCCCCGCCCCTCCTGATAGAGCGCGCGGACGTTGCCGCCGATAAAAAAGGAATTGACCTTGAAGGTGTCGGCGTACCGGCGGTCGGTATACGGCGCCTCACCCTTGGTGAGCAGCTCGACGATCTCGACGTCGGCCAGGTTCTTCGCGTTCTTGACCAGCGCTTCGACGAGGACCAACGGCTCGCCGCAGCCGGTCCCGAGAAAAACGCGATTGCCTGATTTAACATGGGACAACGCCTTGTTCGGCGTCATGATCATGTCCTGGTATTTTTCCTGCCAGGCGGCTTCGTATTCAACCATGGGTACCCTGTTGTGGCGCGCTGCTCAGCGAAGCGTGGTCAGGTTCATATGGACATCGGCAACAATCGGTTCGGTACCGATATCGCCGACGATGAACGGGTTGATATCCAGTTCGGTAATCTGTGGAAAATCCGTAGTCAGCTGGCTGATTCGCTGCAGGCCGACGGCGATGGCATTGACATCCACCCCCTGCTGGCCGCGCCGTCCTTCGAGCATCGCATACGAGCGCGTCGACATCAGCATCTGGACCGCTTCCGCCTCGGTGATCGGCGCCAGGTGGAAGGCGACGTCCTTGAGCACCTCGACGAAGATACCGCCGAGGCCGAACATCAGCATCGGCCCGAACTGCGGATCCCGGTTCATTCCGAGAATCACCTCGAGTCCGCGAGGAATCATCTGCTCCACGTAGATCCCGTCGATGCGCGCGTCCGGGGCCCGCTTACGGATCTTCAGCATCATCAGATCATAGGCGTCCTCGATCGCTTCAGCGTTGTTCAGGTCGAGTTGGATGCCGCCCATATCGCTCTTGTGGATGATATTTGGCGAGACGATTTTCAAGGCCACCGGATAGCCGATGCGCTCGGCGATTTCCACCGCCTCTTCCTGGCTGATGGCCATGGCGCCGTGCGGGATCTTGAAGCCATAGGCACTGAGAATATCCTTGCCCTTGACCTCGCCGACCATCAAACGGTTGGTACGCAGCCGGCGGGTGATGATCCGCTCGACCCGGAGGCGGTTCACCCGGAAATGGGTGATCTGCCGCGGCGGCCGATTCTTCCACAGGCTGTAGTGATGCATCGCCTTCAGGGCCGCCACCGCCCGCTCCGGGGAGCCGTAGTGCGGCAGGCCGGCAGCGCAGAGATGCTTGCGCCCCGGCAGCACGTCCTCGCCGCCCATGAAGGAAGCGACCACCGGCTTCGAGCCGTCGATCGCCGAGGCGATGGCCAGTGCCGTCTCGGCCGGCTGGGTCATGGTCTGCGGCGTCATGATCACCAGGATGGCGTCGACGGAAGGATCCTGCTGGGCCGCTTCGATGGCTGCAGCATACCGATCCGGCACCGCGTCGCCGAGCACGTCGATGGGGTTGCTGATGGACGACTCGCGCGGCAACTTCTCCCGCAGAAACGTAATCGTCCGATTCTCCAGGATGGCAACCTGCAGGCCCGCCTTTTCCACCGCATCGGCGGCAATGGTGCCCGGCCCGCCGGCATTGGTGATGATCAGCACCCGGTTGCCCTTCGGCAACGGCTGCAGGGCCAGGGCGGCTGCGTAGTCGAACAGCGCTTCAAAGGAGTCGGCACGGACCACGCCGGATCGCTTGAACGCGGCGCCGTAAGCGGAATCGGCGCCGGCCAACACACCGGTGTGCGAGGCCGCCGCCTTACGGCCGGTCGCCGTTGTTCCGGCCTTGAGGATGATTACCGGCTTGACCGATGCCGCTTCTTCGGCGGCCTTGACGAAGGCATCGCCGGCGCTGATATCCTCGAGATAGCCGATGATCACCTTGGTCTTCTCGTCCTTTGCCAGCCAAGAGAGCAGATCGATCTCGTTGATGTCGGCCTTGTTGCCGATGCTGATCATCTTGGCCACCCCGAGATGACGGGAACTGCACAGATCGAGCATAGCCGCGCAGACGGCGCCGGATTGGGAAAAGATAGAGATCGATCCGGCTTCCGGATACCGGCCGATAAAGCTGGTATTGAGCGCCGCGTCGGTATTGATGATGCCCATGCAGTTCGGGCCGAGCAGTCGCACCGCACGTCGCCGGCAGACGTCGACCATCTTCTTCTCGATCTCGAAGCCCTCCGGCCCCATTTCCTTGAAACCGGAGGAAATGACCACCACCCCCTTGGCACCCGCTTCGACGGACTGCTTTACGGCAGCCAGCACCTTCTCCTTCGGCACCACGATGACGGCCAGGTCGACCTCACGGCCGACGGCCTGCATATCGGGAAAACAGGGCCGGCCTAGCAGTTCGTCGACCCCGGGGTTGATCGGGAAGATGTCGCCGGAAAATCCGGCATTGATCAGGTTGGCCAACAGATCATGGCCGACCTTGCCGGGCGTACGGGAAGCCCCGATCACCGCAACGGATCGGGGGACAAAAAAAACATCGAGGCTCATCCAGACGACTCCGGTTGATGAAAAACCGCTGCGCGGCTGTTATCAGGGTTTCAGCAGCGTAAAACCGCTGTCCTGCAGCAGCTTGTGAACATTGCTCACTTTATAGGTGTTGACCCGCATGTAAATCCGATCGAAACCGCTCTCCTGGGCAATCTTGATCAACCGGGTACACTGCACATCGTTGTCCTCGAGCAGGGAGGCGATGCGGCTGAGACTTCTCGTCGTCTTTCCCTCGTCGAGCACGGCGATGAGCGACGACCCTTTCTCGGCAGCGCCGAACAATTTTTTATAGGCGGCGGTCAAATCGCGCATCGAAAAGATGCCGATAACCACGTCATCGTCGGTCACCACCGGCAGGGCACCAACCTTGTCCCGCTCGAAGACCAGCAGTGCGTCATCGAGTGTCGCGTCAATGCCGATGCAGGAACAGTTGGCGGTCATAATGGCGCTGACCGGTGTCCGCTCGACGATCTGGAAAATTCTCTCGCGCTCGTCATCATCGATCACCGTGGACGGGTACGCAAGCCGCAGATCACGATCCGAGACGACGCCGATCAGCTTCTTGGCTCCATCCACCACCGGCAGGTGCCGAAAATGGTGGTCATCGAGCAAGCGCCGGGCCTCGGTCAGTGTAATATCCGCGGTGATCGTCACAGGGTCGGTGGTCATGTAGTCAGCGATAAACATAAGATCTCCAGCTTCGTTTGTTAGCAGCGCCGTTTCGTGGTTGCCGTGCAGGTGTCGGCACCATCGAGCAAACCTCGCAGATAGGCTTCGACCGAAGGACCGAGTACCGATAGTTCGTATCCTCCCTCGAGTACCGACAACACCCTGCCCCCGGTATACAACTCACCCCATCGATGAATGATACCACCGAGGGTACCATAGACCTCGGTGGAAAACTGCAATCCCGACATATCGTCGAGACGATGGCCGTCGAAGCCGGCCGCAACGATAATCGCATCCGGTTTCCAGGCAACGATGCGCGGCTCGATCTTGCGTACGAACAACTCCAGCAGGGCAGCATCGCCGGCGCCCGGCTTGAGCGGCAGATTG
>JAZBPM010000008.1:0-2498 GCA_036351615.1 Desulfofustis sp. | reverse complement strand
TGTACCGGGGGCTCTTTCTACTCGGCGTATTCCTGGCCTCTCTCTTTGCGCCGCCTGTGGCGCATGCCATCGAACCGACGGTTTTCACCCTCTGGCCGGTGGTTGACTACCGTTCGGCCCCTGCCGCCGGCTACCGCAGTATCCATTCGCTGGGACCTTTCCTCAAGCATGAGACCAAGGGCGCCGAAACCGAATATGCTTTCCGCCCTTTTTTCTACAGGGCGTTCGATGATGCCGGCTCGTCGCAGACGGAGGTCCTCTACCCGGTGATGACGATCAAAAGCCATCCGGACTCCACCCGGGTAAATATCCTGCAGCTGTTCTCGCATGACTTCGGTTCCAGGGAATCCGGAAGCACCAACCGGTTTTATCTGTTCCCTTTCCTCTTTTACGGAGCCCCGGACGAAGAGCAGGACGGCTATTTCGCCTTTTTCCCGTTCGCCGGCAAAATGTATAACTGGTTTGGCCGCGATGAAATACACTTTTTCCTGTTTCCCTTGTACGGTCAGACCCACAGACAAGACCGGCAGATCGACAACCTGCTCTGGCCTTTCTTTGCGCGGGTCAGCGGCAGGGAGGAAAGCGGCTACAAGTTCTGGCCGATTTACGGACAGAGTGAAAAGACCGGCCACTACCGGAAAAGTTTCTTCCTCTGGCCGATCTTCTTCTCGGAGGATCTCGAGCTTGAAACCGACACGCCGGTTCGGAGGCGGGCGGCCTTTCCATTCTATATGAGCATCGATTCCGCCGAG
Source organism: Desulfofustis sp. (assembly GCA_036351615.1). Lineage (GTDB taxonomy): Bacteria > Desulfobacterota > Desulfobulbia > Desulfobulbales > Desulfocapsaceae > Desulfofustis. The sequence goes on along the minus strand of JAZBPM010000008.1, from coordinate 1,746 downwards.
AAGAGTGAGCAGTTCGTGCTCTGGCCTTTTTTTTCGGAGCGGGTGGACAATGTTCAAAATTATACGGAATGGAACTTTCCCTGGCCGCTGATCCGGGTGACCCGCGGTGAAACCCGGTACGGTTACAGATTACTGCCGTTCCGCTCTGACGAAACAGTGGAGGCCAATCGCAAAAGATGGTATTTATGGCCTGTCTATAAAATTGAAGACACCCAAACGGAAAAATTCGAGCGGCGCCGCGACCGGGTGCTCTACTTTCTCTATTCCGACATGCGGGAAGAGTGGTACCAGACCGGCGAGGAGAAGCGGCGGGTTGCGCTCTGGCCGCTGTTTGGCTACAGCCGTGCAAAGGGAGTCAGCCATTTCCACGTTTTTGCGCTGCTGGAACCATTTTTCCCCGCAAACAACGCCATTGAACGTTCCTGGGCCCCTTTATGGCGTATTTATCAGCAGAAATGGGACCAGCGGGGAAACCGGATCATCAGCCTGTTCTGGAACCTTTACTGGCAGGAAAAACGCGATCAGGCGATCGCCTGGGAATTGTTTCCGCTGCTCGAATATCAACAAACCGGCAGCGAGGAGATCGATTTCAGGATTCTCAAAGGCCTGCTTCGCTATCAGTCGGGACAGGACGGCAAGTCACTTAAATTGTTCTATCTTCCCTGGGGGCTGAGTTGGAGCGGTGAAGCCGTTCCTGCCGGCACGATGTGAACATCATGCAGCTGCTCGCTTTTACCGGCCGAAAAGTTCTCGCGATTTCGCAGAGTACCGGCGAAATGCTGTCCATGCTGGTCGAGACGATCTACTATTTCAAGGCAGCCCCCCGCAATCTGCACAGCATCGTCCGCCAGATGTTTCAGATCGGCGTCGGCACCCTGCCGATTGCCATGCTTATGGCGCTGTTTGTCGGTATGGTGCTTGCCCTGCAGACCGGTTCGGAGCTCAGCCGTTACGGGTCCCAGGAGGCGATCGGCGCGATCGTCGGCCTCTCCATGGTCAAGGAGCTCGGTCCGGTCATGACGAGCCTGCTGGTCGCCGGCAGGATCGGTTCGGCCATGGCTGCAGAGATGGGGGCGATGCAGGTCTACGAAGAAATCGATGCCTTGAAGACCCTGGAAATCAGTCCCGTTCGCTACCTGGCGATGCCCCGCCTGATCGGCTGCCTGTTCGCCGTACCCGCGCTGACGGTTTTTTCAATGATCGTCGGCATCTTCGGTGGGAGCATCATCGCCGAGGTCAACCCGATGATCAACGTGCCGATCAGTGTTTACTACGATAACCTCATGAGATCGATGGGTTACATGGATATTCTCAAAGGGATTCTGAAGGCGACGGTGTTCGGTGGAATCATTGCCCATGTCGGCTGCTACGTCGGTTTCAAAACGACCGGCGGCACCCGCGGGATAGGGGTCTCCACAACCAGATCGGTTGTCGTCTCCTTCCTGTTGATCATGGTTGCCAATTATTTCCTGACCCGCTTCATGATTTGACTGTGTGACGGTCACGCCACAGCCTGACCGGATGGATCGATGACTGCCGGCAGTCAGGGCGGCAGTCTCCAAGGGAAACTATGGCGGTCAACGGAAATAGCGTTCTGCTCATGCTGGCCGGTCTTGTGCCTTTCAGCGGCTTTCTGGGCAAGTTTGCACACCGGTTCAGCGGTTCTTCCTTTGATGACGAGAGCCGCGTCACCCGCTACGAAGAGCCGCGCGGCGTGCGGATTACGATCAACCAGCTGAACAAGTC
>JAZBPM010000007.1:0-3268 GCA_036351615.1 Desulfofustis sp. | reverse complement strand
TCAGGATCAAGGCAAAAGCGATCGGAACCGACAACAGTATAAAGCCGAAAAGGGCACAAAGAAATAAGGCCAACATTAGTGCTCTCCTTTGATCTCGATGACAAATGCCCGAACCAGTTCGGTCAGCTTCAAAACACCTTGCAACAGCAGCATGACGGCGCTGAAGGGCACGACCAGATAGACGATCCCGTAGGGAATGGACAAGGCCGGGGAGGTCCAGCCGGTCTCCATCGTGTGTGCGGTAATGGCCCAACCGCCCCAGAGCAGAACTCCCAGGGCAACCAAGGCAAGCAGATTGGCGACGATGCGGATGATCATCGCCGTTCGTTGCGGCAGAAAGATGAGCAGATCGAGGCCGAGGTGTTCGTTTTTGATGTAGGCCAGGATCGAACCGAGGAAAGCGAGCCAGATCAACATGAAGCGCGACAGCTCCTCCGACCAGGCCAGGGATGAATTCAGGAAATAGCGGGCAATGACATTGGAAAAGACGATGATCACCATCAGGCCGAGCAGAATGCCGATAAACCCGCCGATGATCCGCGCAAACCAGTCTTCCAATCGCCGGACAAGACTGGCCTGCGGAGTTGTAGTAGACATGGCTAAACCTCCTCTACCGGGGATCGGTCTGCCGTTGTTACGACGGTAAGAAACGGCCAGAAACCCCGGCCGACTTCAACCGAAACCGGCGAACCGCCGGCCGAATCCCAAAACGGTACTGTTCAGTTGTATTACAAGTTGACTAGTATGATACCAGCCTATGGCTTGTCAAGCCTTTTTCCTCGGGCCGAAGCCGAGAATTGCAACCGTTTATGACGCCGTTTTGATAGCAGCCAGTACTTCCCGGCCGTTGTTTTCCAGGATGTCCCAGCCAAGCGAACTGCCGAGCTGCTCGGGATCTTCGATCGATCCGGATCTCGTCTTGCAGAGCAACCAACTACCGTCCAGATTGGCCAATCCACCGGTCAGACTGATCGTCTTGCCATGCAGCGTGGCATGGGCGAATGCCGGAATACTGCAACCGCCTTCGAGAGTCTTCAGATAGGCCCGCTCGGCACGCATGACGAGCTCGGTTTCATGGTGATTCAAGCAGGCACGGATCAGTTGGCGCTTGTCTGCAGGCAAGCTCTGCGATGCTTCGACGGCAATACACCCCTGGCCGACCGGCGGCACGAATTGCTCTACCGGGAAATCGTGAACAATCAGGTCGTCATAGCCCATTCGGGTCACACCGGCAAAGGCCAGTATCAATGCATCACAAGCACCATCTTTAAGTTTGCGCAGCCGTGTCTGGAGATTGCCGCGCATCGGCACGGTCTGCACCTGGGGATAAAAATGGTGCAGCAAGGCGACCCGGCGGACCGACGACGTGCCAACGACAATTGTGCTCCGGGGGCCGTCGAGCCGCAGGTCGGATTGGTAGCTGACCAGTACATCGTGGCTTTTCTCCCGTTCGGTATAGGCGATCAGCTCAAAACCGGGAGGCAGCGTCGACTGCATATCCTTGGCGCTGTGTACGGCTATATCGGTGAGTCCGCCGGCCAGCTGCTCCTCCAGTTCCTCGGTAAAAACCCCTTTACTGCCGATCTTGGCAATCGATCGATCGAGAATTTTATCGCCGCGTGTCTCGATGGGAGTGATTTTCGTTTTCAGGCCGTGCGCCTCGAGCATGCGCGCCACCGTTTCAGTCTGCCACATGGCGAGTTTGCTCTTTCTCGTGCCGATGGTAATCGTTGTCATCACGGTATCTCTTTAATTTGGGGCATCGATGAAAAAGATGGCAGCTTACCACAAATGATGTGGAAATGTAAGTCAGACACGTTGCTAGGCGGTGCGACCGGTCTTCTGCGCCGCTACCGTCGCAGCTTGCCCAGCCGCCGGCAGAGAGATCGTGAACGTGGCTCCCTGATTAGACGCACTGACCACGGTGATCCGTCCACCGTGCGCCGTCACCACGGCCTGGACATAATTGAGCCCCAATCCCAGACCCGGTTTGCTGCGACTTCGGTCGCCACGATATAAACGCTCCCAGATCCGAGGCTGCTCATGGGGCGAAATGCCGATGCCGGTATCTTGAAAACTGATGGTCACCCGGTCATCAGCCTGCTCGGCCAGTATCGTCACCGCCCCCCGCCGGCGGTTATACTTAATGGCGTTATCGAGCAGATTGGCAAAGACCTGGACAAGCCGGGTCCGATCGCCGCGCACCGCCAGATCATCAGCCACCGACAGGCTGATATCGACCCCACTATCCTCGGCGCTGTATTGATAGAGCTCAATCACCTCCTGCAACACCTCGTGGAGAAAAACGTCCTCGATCTCCAGCTGCATGGTCCCGGCCTCCGCTTCGGCGACACTCATCATGATCCGCAGCATCGATAGGACGCGCTGTGCCTCTTCAAGGCAGTCCGACAAGCTGTTTTTCAGCAAAACCGGGTTATCGCCGCCCTGCAGACCATATTCGGCAACTGAGCGCAAACGGGTCATCGGCGTGCGCAGATCATGGGCCACGTTGTCAAGCGAGTCTTGCATCTCACTGACCAGGGCGCGATTTTGCTTAATGATCCGATTCACCTCTTCACTGATCAGCCGATAGTCGGGATCCTTGACCATTGACGGATCGAGCAGTTCACCACCGCCCCGACCAAGTCGACTGAGCGAGACACCCAATTGACGCAAAGGCAGCCGGCTGTAGCGGCGGCCGATCAGCACGAGCAGAATGGATAGCGGCAAAGCCCCCACGCCCCCAACAGCGACAAGCACAGCCAGGCGCTGATAAAGTCGGTAGGAAAGCCGGTCCGGCCGCCCGGCCTGAATAACCACACCGTCAGCGGTGCCCAGGGAGATGATATTGAAACGCGGCGCCGCTGCCTCATTGTTGTTGCCACTCAGTTCCAGCCAGCAACCACTGACCTGCGGATCAAGCCGGGCGAGAATGGAAAAATCGATGGTACTGTCTTGACTGGCAAAAAAAAGCAGGTGGTGCTCATCCCTGATAACGCGTACGAAGGCGAGCTCATCAAGAGTATTCTCATCAAACGAGGAGGAAAAGACATCCGGCCCGAGAAACAACAGCCGGTTTCGTTCCATGAACGCTTCGACAGAATCGGCCAGATCATCCAGGATCGCCTGTTGCATCATCGACCGGGCGGACGCCAGTATCACCCCGAAAAAAATGAGCTGTATCAGCCAGAGCAGCAAAACAGCGCCGATCGCCCCGTTGCTGCCTGAACGTAGACGATCAGCCACCGATTTTAAGGACATACCCCAT
>JAZBPM010000006.1:0-3107 GCA_036351615.1 Desulfofustis sp. | reverse complement strand
TTCTCTGGTATATCCTCGGCACCGCCAGTGTCTTCCTGTTGCTGACGCTGGCCATGGCCTTTGTCCAGGGCGGCATCGTCGTGGGCTTTCTGCGACGCATGGTCCCCTACGTACATGTCGTCTCGTCGATCCTGTTGATCCTGGCCGGCGCCTATATCTGCTGGTATTGGCTGAGCAGCGGCCTGTTGTTCGGCCCGTCGGCCCTGTCCTGAGCATGACGGCTGCAGAACGAGGTCATGGCGTCGGGCGACCCGGGCCGGCGGCCGGCGCCATAACAGCGGCAGATCAGCTCCAGCAGGCCCGCGGGATGATCGCTGCAACGGGTGCCTATCTGATTTGGGGGTTGCTGCCGATCTACTGGAAAGCGCTCCAATCGATTGCCCCATACCAGATCCTTGCCCATCGGATGTTCTGGTCGCTGGTGGTGACGGCCTGCCTGCTCGCCATTTTCGGTGGCAAAGACAGCTTTCGTTCATTGTTTGCCGATCGAAAGACGGTGCTCGTTTCAACCGGCAGTGGCTTGCTGCTCGGCGTCAACTGGTTGACGTATATCTGGGCGGTCAACAGCGGCTATATCGTCGAGACGAGCCTTGGCTACTACATCAATCCGTTGGTGACCGTCACCTTCGCCGTATTCATCCTCGGCGAGCGGCTCCGTTTCGGCCAGGCCGCGGCGCTGTTGCTGGCCGTTTCCGGGGTCGTCTATCTGACTGTGGTCTACGGGCGGTTTCCCTGGATCGCGTTGCTGCTGGCGATGACATTTGCCGTTTACGGCCTGCTCCATAAAACGACCCGGATCGCGCCATTGAAGGGGTTGTTCCTGGAAACGCTGGTGTTTTTCCTGCCGGCCAGCGCGATGATCCTGTTTGCCGGCTCGGACGGGCGAGGAGCATTTATCACCGGCGGCTGGACGCTTTCACTGTTGCTCGTCGGGACCGGCGTCATCACGACCATTCCGCTGCTGCTGTTTGCTTATGCCGCGCATAATATCAAGCTTTCACTACTCGGTATCCTGCAATACACGGCACCGACCTTGAATCTGCTCCTTGGTGTCTTTGTTTATCAGGAGGAGTTTCCCGGAAGTCGACTGATCGGTTTTTTACTGGTCTGGAGTGGTTTGTTTGTCTTTGTCGTCGAAGGAATGATCCAGCGCTCTTGGCTCAGAAAGACGCTATTGGTGCAGCGGTGAGCCGATTCTTGCCATCTTTTCAGAACTTGTGACGGGGCAGCGGGTAAGGGGTGGATTTTCGTTAACGGCGATGCGGCAATCTCCGGAAGAATGATTATTATCTAACTCAAGAGCAGGGTCTTTGCATGATGTGGCAACGGGGCATTTCTTCTCTTCTTTCACTCCCTCTCTCCACCTGTCCCGCCAAGCATCATGCTCAGGCCCCGCCTCTTTTTTTCCCCCCGTATTTTCAATCATAGTTTTTCCTCTGCCCTGGAGCAACGCCGGAACCCGACAGGAATTGCGGCTATTAGCCCGAACCACCGTGGAATGTCGCACAGCAAGCTTGGCTCGGTTTGGTCATCGGAAAAATCGTTTGATTTTTCGCCAATGTTCCAGCTATCATGGACCCATTGCCAACAGGAGGCTGTTTCCCTTTTGATCGGCTCCGCAGGAGCCGGCGATGATGGTCAAATGAAAGATAAAAAACAATTACTGACAACCTTTCTTCCAATAGCCGTGCTGCAGGCGGAAACTACTGATGCCGCAGAAGCGGTACCGCAGCAACAATTGTTTGACGGCATGGTCTGTATCAGGCGGCTGCCGTTTCGGATTGGCCGTGAGTCGCGGGTCAAGAAAGTAAACGGTCGCATCGAACGGATCGAACGCCCCAAACTGGACGACCGGGAACCAAACAATGATCTTTACCTGGTCGATCGAGGACACTTGCTCAATATTTCCCGAGAGCATCTGCTCATCGAGGTCGATGGCGAATCGTTTTACCTGGTCGATCGAGGGAGCGCCTGCGGCACCAAGGTCAATGGTGAACCGGTCGGCGGCGAGGACCAGGGTGGTCGGAGCATCCTGAAGGACGGAGACATCATCACTATCGGCACGATGGAGAGCCCCTATCGCTTTCGCTTTCTCGATCTGCGTGGGTTTATGATCACGACGAGCGACCACTGACGACGGTGGTCGCTCGCACACGCAGCGCGCTCCGGAAACTGTGCTCGACAGGGTGGCGTGCACGGTGCCGCGGGAGGGAGAAGGACGCTCTACGTCAGTCGGCCTGACTGATTGCCTGGGCGATCCGCAGGGCCTGTCTAGTTGCCGCGACATCGTGGACGCGCAAAAGGGAAACCTTGTCCAGACACAAAGCTGAAACAACGGCTGTTGCCAGATCGCGGTCTTGGGCCGAGCAACCGGTGAGATCTCCGAGGAAGCGTTTGCGTGAATGACCGAGGAGAACCGGTCTGCCCAGTTCGGCAAACCGGTCGATATGCTTGATCAGCGAGAGGTTGTGCTGCAGCCGTTTGCCAAAGCCGATGCCAGGATCGACAATGATCCTGGCCGGGTCGATGCCGGCGGCCGCCAGCGTTGCCAACCGCTCGGCGAGAAAATTGTAGATCTCACCGACCACGTCCTCGTAGCGGGGATCCACCTGCATGGTGTCGGGCGTTCCCTGCATATGCATGATGATTACCTCGGCGTCGCTGTCGGCAATCACTGCCAGCATATCGGGGTCGTCGCGGACAGCGCTGATATCGTTGATCAGCGAAGCACCGGCGGTCAATGCCTGGCGTGCCACCTCCGCTTTGCGGGTATCGATGGATATCGGTATGTCGGAGAATGTACGGATCGCGTTGATCAGCGGGATGGTTCGCTCCAGTTCTGCCTCGAGAGGGACCGGATCGGCAAAGGGGCGCGTCGATTCTCCGCCGATATCGATAATATCGGCGCCTGAATCGATCAGCATCCGGGCGTGCTCTACGGCGGCGGGCAGGTCTGAAAAAGAGCCGCCGTCGGAAAACGAGTCGGGGGTCACATTGACGATCCCCATAACCCGGGGGCCGTCGGTCATGTCGACAGTCCCGGCTCCCGGTTTTCTTTCGCCTCTTCATCCGCTGGCGTTTGAGCGGCCTCTTCTGTCGCCGGTTCC
>JAZBPM010000005.1:0-4070 GCA_036351615.1 Desulfofustis sp. | reverse complement strand
TCTCGCCGGCCTGGATGAAGGCCGGGTGCAGAAATGACTGGCCGGCCTGACCGGCAAAGGCGTTGCGAAACAGGTCGGGGCCGCCGATCCGATCGACGAGATACATATAGAAGAACGATCCGGGCCACTTGTTCTTGTTGGCCAATGCGATCGGTATTATACCGTTTTCTTTTAATATTTCACCGACGCGTAAAAATTCTTGCCAGGTTTTCGGCGGATGCAGATGATACCGGGCAAAGACATCTTTGCGATACCAGAAAAAAACACCTGCCAGGCCGCTGTAGGGAACGCCGTAGACGCGATCGTCAAACGTGACGGGATCAAGGGCAACGGGCAATAAAACCTTTTTGGCCCGATCGACTATGGGATCCAAAGCAATAACCCGGCCCTGTTCGACAAGAGGCTGAATTGAGCTGGCGCCCCAATTGTGGAAGAGATCGGGGGCCTGGCGGTTCTCAACCGCAGTGCGCAGTTTGAATTTATAAAAATTATTATCGAAATGGACCGACTTCAGATGCACCCCTTCGGTTTCTTGGGAGTATCGGGTAGTCATCTGGTCGGTCAAAGCACCGAACGGCGTGCCGGGATTGATGCTCCACAATGTCATTTGTTTCTCACCATGGCAGACCTCTGCCGAGATAAAAAAAAGCGTGAGGCAGATCATCAGAAAAAAACCATATCGTTCTGCTCTCGTTTTCATCTCAAACCCGTTTTTTGGTCTACGCCACGGCAATCGACTCATTGTGCACTACACCATCCTCAAGTCGGAAGCAACCAAGCCGTTCATCATATTTAACCTGCAATGGATGCGAAAAGTCAAACTCAGGTGGGATTTTTGTCCCCGGATTCAAAGGGAGAGATGGACCCAATAGACGATACGGCGTTGCCACTCAGCGTGGCCTCGGACATAATCGCTCGGCGTAACCGAGCAGGACCGGGTTATCTCCATTTTGGTTCTTGCCGGCCCGCGCTGTTGCCATGGCGACACAGGCCCTGTCCATGAACGGTCCGATTTTTCATATAAAAATCGGCGGGACAGGTTTTAACCTGTCCCCCGCTCACTTTCACTAAAAGGATTTTCCGACCACGGCGCTGATTTTCATCGTTCGTTGTAACGCCCCGTCATGGAGGGTATATGAAAATCAGTTCCACAGGCTGAACTCCCCGGGCCGGCCGGTTCTGCCGGAGGCTGCATGGCGGAGCCCCGGCGGGCCGGAGGATCATGCCCGAAGGGCTGCGGACAGAACGTTCGCAGCCCTTATAGTGGGCGGAGGACAGGTTAAAACCTGTCCCGCCGTTGGTCGAAATTCAGCCGATCAGGTCGCAGCGCAGCAGCCGGAGGGAGGATCAACCAGCCCATCCGGCCACGATACCGATTTTCATAGTTCGTTGTGACGCCCCGTCATGGCGGGAGCTCATTGACTAGCGGCCTATCTTCTGTAACGCTTGCTCGGCGGCGATGGTAATCGGTTCGGCGCTCGGCTCCGAAGAAATATCAGGGTTACAGGCCGAAGTGAAGGTGGTCAGCTCCGCGATGGTTCTGCCGCCCAGGATAAAAGCACTGACCGCATCGATTTCCCGGGCCGGCGCAATATCGTAACTGACGATCTGACCACCGATCAGGCGCTGATTATCACGGTTAAATACCAGTTTGATCTTCCATGGCCTCATCCCCGGGATCATGCCATGTTTACTTCTCGAATCTACAACAGCCGAGACCGTGGCTATCCCCTCTTGAGCGGCCCGCTCTTCAGTGAGGCCGGTCGCCGTGATGGTCATGTCGAACATCTTACATCCACCGGCATCGATTACTCCGGGAAAAGCGACGCTGTAGCCGGCCAGACGTTTTGCGGCAAGTCGCCCCTGGACAACGGCCGGCCCGCGCAACTGTCCGGGAGTGGGCTTGCCGGTCAGGAAATTGATCTTCTCCACGCAATCACCACCGGCCAGGATATCGGGGTCGGACGTTTCTTGAAACTCGTTAACCTTGATGCCGAATCGTCCCATGTCCAGGCCGATGCTCTGAGCAAGGCCGACGTTGGGACGGACGCCGACATTCATGAACACAAGGTCGGCATCGAGCACGACGCCCGAGGCCAACTCCACCCCGACCACCTTGCCGTTTCTTCCGACCAGGCGTTCAACCTTCTCGCCGGTCAGGATATGCAGCCCCTTTTCCTCGAGGTATTGTTTGACGAATGCGGCCATATCCTGGTCGAGCATTAGTGGCAGAGGGCGATCCAGCAATTCCACCACGGTGATGGCAAATGTGGAACCCGGCTTCTCGGCCAGCAGGGAGGCGACCTCCATGCTGATAAAACCGGCCCCGATACAGACAATCTTCCCGTTTTTCGAGCGATCGAGCACTTCTCTGATTCTCTCGGCGTCGGGCACCCCACGCAAAGTCAGCACCCCATCCAGATCGCTGCCCTCGATCGGCGGCACAAACGAACTCGCCCCGGTGGCCAGGTACAACTTGTCATATGCAAAGCTTCTGCCGGCAGACGTTTCAACCTTTTTCCGCTGTGAGTCAACGGCCGTCACTTCATCGTGAACTACGTTTATACCCGCCCCTTCAAGCATCTTGTCCGGAACCACGATCGATGCACTGGTGACCAGACCGGCCACAACATGGGGAAGCGCTCACCTGACGATGAAGAATTCCTCTTTGCGGATCACCGTAACATCCACCGACGGCATCAGTTTCTTTGCCATCATCGCCGCCGGGCCACCCGAACCGCTGCATCCGACAATGACCAGCTTTTCACCATCTTTCATAACGCCTCCTCTCTGTCTGACCTATTGATTGCTGAAGGGTGCGGCACCAAGCACTTCCTCCGGCAGCTTTCTTCCCGGGGCTTTCTCTCTGTCCCGCGACGACGCTACTATTCCAAGCATATACCCACAACGAGCTCAAGTCAAACACCGGCCGCTCCAATGCCGCCAATATCCGGAATCACCCGCCACCTCCTTCTTGGAGTACCTCTTTCTTGTTGCCTCTGGGGTGTTATCCTGGCATTGTTAAGGTTCGGTGCCTGATGGTGCTGCGTAATCCCGACGATAATTGGCCAGCTAAAGCGACATACCCGCTCACGACAGGAGAACACCCCTGACCGACAGGTTTTCCAGGAAAAACGTCATGGTGAAAACAACGCGCTCCGTTCTTGTCACACTGATCCTGTCACTGCTGCTGACCACACCAGCATGGTCCGAACCGGTCAAACTTGCGGTATTCCCATCCAACGATCCGGTCAAGCTCCATCGCGTGATGGACATTATAGCCCGGTATCTCAGCGAAACTACCGGCGATCAGGTTTCTGCGATCGTCACCAGCGACTACAAGGAGTTGACCGACCGACTGCGGGAGAACTCCGTCGATCTGGCCTGGATCAACACTCTCAATTATGTCCGAGTCAAACGGGAAATCCCTGCCATCAGGTATCTGGCCACCTACCTGGAAAGAAATGAGGACACGGGCACGATTATGCCCTACTATCAGTCCTACATTATCGCTCTTCGTGCCAGCAGCCTAAACAGCCTCGCCGATGCCAAAGGATTACGCTTCGCCTTCACCGACAAAGGATCGACCTCGGGATACGCCTACCCCGCCATGCTGCTCGCCAGCCAAGGTATCGATCCTGATTCGTACTTTTCAAAGATCTTTTTTCTCAAAAAACATGATCGTGTCATCGAGGCCTTATTATCCGGTTCGATCGATCTCGGCGCCGTCTCCGACGGCACCTATTTTACCGCGGTGCGTACCAGAGGCGAGCTGTTCACCATCCTCGCCAAATCTGATCCTATCCCGCTCGACGCCATCGTCGCCGCTCCCCACTTCTCTCCTGCCAAAATGATCCGCTACCAGCACGCACTGGTGACTATGCCCGCCGATCATGAATTCTGCTCGGCCATGCGCGACGTTCTCGGTTGGAGCGCCGCCGGTTTCAGTGTTCTCGATGACGGTTTCTACGACCATGTCCGTCAGGCCTTGAAAGACGACCCAAGATGTCGCTGCGGATAAAACTCTTTCTCATCGCCATCACCCCCTTCATCGTTCTCGGGGTAGGCTT
>JAZBPM010000004.1:0-3015 GCA_036351615.1 Desulfofustis sp. | reverse complement strand
TCGCGCAGTGATGAGCGAAGCACGGCAAGTCCGTCAGCTCGCCGGGAGTAAGGCGTCGGGCCGGCACCCTTGAGTTGCAGTGTCCAGCGCTGGCCACGTCGATTGACGGTTTCGCCGAGATTGATGGCCCGGCCGTCGCCGAGCTGCCCGGCCCAGGACCCGAACTGATGACCGCCATAGCGCATCGCGAAGGGCTGCATGCCGGGCAGCAGCCGATTGCCGGCCATGATTTCCCCAAAAGACACCGTTTGGCACTGCTCTTCCGTGAGGTCGAGCAGCGCTGCGGCCTCCGGAGAATAGCTGAGCACATGGGGCTTGGCAACCGGTGTCGGCTCGACGAGGGAGTAGCAGGCGTTACGCACTTCCCTGCGATGATTGCGCTGCTCCGGATCAGCAGGAAAGGTGTCCACGAACCGGTTGTCAAAGGTCAAAGTTTCCAGGGGGTCGGCGGTAACGGCTGATGGCATGGCAATGCTCACTGAGAAAGATTATCAAAAGGTATTCTTCCTCAATAAGCATGCCGCCGGATCGTGGCAAGCAGGAGCTCTTCGCGGTCGAATGATTCGGCCGGCCGGCACATCGGGGCACAGCGAGGCGATGTCGGAACCGATCAGAAACTCAATTGGATGCTGCCTCGAACGGTGACGCTGACGCGGGACTCACCGGCAGCGACCTCGGGAGCGGCAGCGCGGGACAGGGCCATCTCCATGCCAAAGTCCCGGCGCAGAGGGGCTATCCCGTCCTCGTCGATGGTCAGGTTTACCAGGCGAAAGTCTTTGGCGCCCAGGGCCGAAGTGACCAACCGGGCTTTTTCGGAAAAGGCGGTCAACGCCTCGGTGATCAGACGGTCATGGGCTTTTTTGCGGCGTTCGGGGCCAACCTCGAACTGCATGGCCGAGACGTTGAGGAGCTTCTGAAGTTTGCCGACCAAGGCGGTCAACGCTTCGATATCTTTGCTTTTCAGGCTGATCTGCTGGCTGACCGACCAGCCGATGATGGCACGGTTTTGGTGACGTGGCGTGGTCTGGTAATTCATCGTCTGGTAGGAGATGTCGTCTGCTTCACTGATGAGCGCAGCGGCCCGGACCATCGTTTCGTTGACCGTATCGGCCGCCTCCGCTGCGGTGTTGGCTTCGGCGACCGCTGTCATGGTGACCGCGAGGAGGTCGTTGTCGACGGTGTCGGCCGCCTGGGCCTGGAGTGTCACCAGGTGGTAATTGAGATCGTTTTCCGCAGCCATCGCAGGAGCCAACCAGATGATGCAGAGGAGCAGTGTCGTCAGGATCTTTTTCATGGCGCTCAGGAGTCCGTTTACATTTTTTCCGGATTTGGGTAGTCATGGTAATCAAGAATCTCACAGTAGCTGAGTCGGCCCCGGCGGGCAAGTGTTTTCTGCCGTTTATGGCTTGGCAGTTATTATCATCATAACGAGGAGTTATCTATGAGTATCAGGTTGCCGGTGAGCAATGGAAGTGAATACGAGGTGCGTCCGCAGAAAATCATCTGCCTGGGACTGAATTATCGGGACCATATCAAGGAAAGTGCGCAGGCCGAGGCCCTTCGCTTCAAGGATGAGGTGCCGGCGGAGCCGATCCTTTTTGCCAAGACGCCCAACACGTTGATCGGCCCCGACCAGCCGATCATCCTGCCGGCCTTTCTCGAGACCTATGGTTTTCGCACCTGCCGCACCGATTACGAGGCCGAGTTGGCGTTGATCATCGGCAAGCGCGGCAAGGATATTCCCGAGTCCGCGGTTGGTGAGCATATTTTCGGCTATACCTGTTTCAACGACGTCAGTCAGCGTAATTTCCAGAAGCATGAAAAGGCCGGCTGGTTTCGCGGCAAGTCACTCGATACCTTTGGGCCGATCGGGCCACGGATCGTTCGCGCCGAGGATATCGGCGACCCGCAGAATCTCACCATCTCCTGCCGCCTTAACGGGGGCGTGGTGCAGGAATCCAATACCCGGGAAATGATATTCCCGATTCCGGCCATTGTGGCTTTTATTTCGCGCAACTTTACCCTGGAAGCAGGGGACATCGTCGTCACCGGCACGCCGAGCGGTGTCGGCCCGATTACACCCGGCGATGTGGTCGAGGTGGAAATAGAGGGTATCGGTGTGCTGCGCAACCCGGTGCAAGCCGGTCGCTGAGGAGACCGACCCGGCTTTGCTTGCGGTGTGACAGGTTCGCCGGCCGATCGAGCAGAGTCTTTCTTGAAAACGATTCTCAAATTTTGTACATTTGTTCAAAACAGGACCGGCAACGCAGCCAAGCGGGCACCGTTGCCGGTCGGGGCGGCAGGTGCGGCCGTGACAAAAAACACCAGGGGAGCTCGAAAAATCCGGAATTTCGTTCAAGATCGGGGCGCGCAAAAAAAATTTTACCACAGGCATATGCATGATATTCCGAGGATAAAATTTGATTGCGCAACGATGAGATTGGGCGAAATGACAATTTTTCAAGGTTCCCATCACAGGGTATCGTTATGAACTATCCCGTCTGGTATCTGCCTGAGATTGGTGGAGGGTTGCTCATTGCACTGATCGCGGTGCTGCACGTCTTTGTCTCGCATTTTGCCGTGGGCGGCGGCCTGTATCTCATCTATTCCGAAAAAAAAGGCCTTCGCGAGCACAATGACGGTATCCTGGCCTTTACCAAACGGCACGCGCGGTTCTTTCTGCTACTGACCCTGGTCTTCGGTTCGATCACCGGGGTCGGGATCTGGTTCATCATTGCCCTGGTCAATCCGGCCGCAACTTCGCTGCTTATTCACATCTTCGTCTTCGGCTGGGCCGCCGAATGGGTCTTCTTCCTCGTTGAGATCGTTGCCGCCTTCGTCTACTTCTACATGTTCGGCAAAATGAATCCGGCGACTCACCTCAAGGTCGGCTGGGTCTATTTCATCAGTGCCTGGATGTCACTCTTCCTGATCAACGGTATCATCGGGTTCATGTTGACCCCCGGTTCGTGGCTGGAAAACGGTAGCTTCTGGAACGGCTTTTTCAACCCCAGC
>JAZBPM010000003.1:0-4070 GCA_036351615.1 Desulfofustis sp. | reverse complement strand
CCGTTTCCCGCGGCCGCATCGAGGCGCTCGCCGATATCCGCTTGAATATCCTGACTCTGTTCGACAAATTCCCGGTAACCGGCAGTTGTCCGCGGCTGAACCAGCGACGTGAAGAAGTGATGCTGCTCACGCAATCCGGCATCAGCAATCACGAGTCGTTGCCGGGTATCGAGAAACTTAAGAGCCAGCTCATTCTGGCGCGCCATATTGCTGCGGAGCGCATCGACCATCGAACTCATCTCCTGAAACGAGGCCTCGTCCAGACCAAGCGAGTTGAGATCTTCGAGGAGCTTGTCCATATCACCAATGCCCGATTCCATCGTCTGCAGCAGTTGATGGTAACGACCGGTATCTTCAATTACCGGCAACTCTTTTGACACTGCGGCGAATAGCATGATGGTCCGTCCAAGCCCCTGGGCATCGGCGACGATGGGAAGGGTTCTGGTCAGGATCTGCCTTGTCTGACGCTCGCTGAGCTGCGTCAGGACCATGCCGATCAACGCGGAGACAGTGGCCAGCAAGGCTACCGCGGAGAAAGAGAGGATGATGCGACTGCGGATACTACCGTCAAACAAGTCTTTCATGGAAAACGAAATCATCCGGCCATCTCCCTTTACCGCCGTTCACCGCATGCCGCCCGGAAAACAATCCCCGACTTTTTAGGGGAGCGTGAAAAATCTGAATTTCGTTCAAGATCGAGGCGCACAAGAAAATTTTACCGCAGGCCTGACGTGATATTCCTGGGATAAAATTTGATTGCGCAACGATGAAATTGGGCGAAATGACAATTTTTCAAGGTTCCCTTTAACACAGGGAGCCAAAACCGTACAGATTTATTGACACTTCTCACGCGAACCCGACGCTCCCAGAGAACTGCCCCGAATAGGAAATCCGCAACGAAGCGGATTGGTCTCTCTTCAGGGGAAATTGAAAAATTCGGAATTTCGCTCACGATCGAGGCGTGCACAATATTTTTTGAGCAGGCATATATTCAATATTCCGATGATAAAATTTGATTGCGCAACGAGGAGATTGGGTAAAACGATAATTTTTCAAGGTTCCCTTTGCCGGTATCCTTGAAGAGCGACAAAAGACGCGGAATACCGATCTTTTGTGCCAATCAAAGGTGGACGTGAACGGGAAGTATGGTATAGTGCTCTTCGTTTTCTGGCAGGCATCGTACTACGGATGTCTGTTTATCTACCGGTCAGCAGTCCTCTTTCCTCCATCTCTGCAAGAGACTGCAGATCTCGGGCAACCTCAGCTGCGGAGCGACATATCTGTGCGGCCCATCATTGTTATTGTTTTCCTGTTTGCCATGAGCTTGCTTCTCGTTTCCTGCGATTCTATCGAAGATTATTTTGATGAAGACGACGATGGCGCCACACAAGGCGGCAGCGGAGAGATCTCGACCGATACGACGGCCGCCCGTCAGGAATCTCAATCTGAACAACGATCAACTGACAAAATTTTTCTTGATGCCTTCGATGACTTTTCCTGTTCCGCTAATTGGACGGATCGCGATGGCGCACTCGGCCTGTCACCACATTCAGGCAGCGGCACCTGCACTGCAGAGTTTCCCGGAGAACCAGGTAACTACCTGATTACAATAAAAATTCAAACTGAATTCGATGGCCGATCGCCATATGAGGTTACCGTTAACGGCACGGTGATCAAGCAGGGAGAGTATCCGCTCTCAAGTTCCCTTTACTGCGACTGTCCCCTCGATGACTGGCGCTCGGTATGCCCGGACAAGGATGTCACCGTCGATTGCGGAACACATGCGTTGAAACCTGGAGATACAATCGGGTTCTGGGGGGATGAAGTCTATCCATGCGGTGACCATGGATCCTATGCAAAATGGCACGGCATGACGTTCACGCCGGTACCCTGACCCATGGAGTACATTGTCTGCCATTGCGATCCTGCCGGTTGCATTCGGTTTTAGACCAAAAATCTGCCAGCAAAAACTGGACATATTGTATGACAGGAGTATAATGCGATGCCGTTGGCTCCTGACAATGGTGATGATCCATCCGGTTTTCGCCGCGCTGCTGGAGAAGCATCTGACGAACGAACACCATTTGCCGGGAAAACTTACTAACTTTTCCTGAAAGAGAGGGTGCCGTGCGTCCTGTTCACACACTGATTACCGTAGTCCTTGTTTCCTGTTTGATCTTCTCCTGCGACAGCAGCAGCAGCGACAAATCAGCCACAACGGGGGGCGCTGGCGATGTTGCCACTCCCACCGCGACCACCGTGGAAACAAGCAGTAAAACAACGGAGACGACCGCTGCCTCTTCGGGGACGGTTACACTCGATGCCTTTGACGATTTCTCCTGTTCCGGCAACTGGACGGACCGGGACGGGGCATTGGGGCTTGCACCCTATTCCGGCAGCGGTTCCTGCACTGCGTCGTTTCCCGGTGCCTCAGGCAGGTATCGGATGACGGTAAAGATTGTTACCGAGTTCGACGGAATGTCTCCCTACAAGGTTTCCATCAACGGACAGACCATCAAGGAAGGGGAATACCCTCTTTCCAGCCCGCTCCACTGCGACTGCCCTCTCGATGACTGGCGTTCGGTATGCCCGGACAGAAGCGCCACCTTAGATTGCGGTACGCACTCCCTGAAAACGGGCGATGTTATCGGCTTCTGGGGCGACGATGTCTATCCGTGCGGAGACAGTCACGGCGCTTATGCAAAATGGTATAGCATGACCTTTACCAAGGTCAATTGATGGTGCGCCCCGCCTGTTTTCCAGGCGGGGCGTTTCATCCACTTCTCAGCCGGCCAGCATCTCGCCGACCGTCCGGCCATATTGCTGACAGGCCTTCAGACCTTCATCGGTATCGATTTTAGCCTCCTCGAGATTCAACGGCCCGAGGGTGGTAATGTCCATCTTGAAGACGTGCTGCATGGTATCGTAAATCATCGGGGCCGCTTCACCGCTATGGGTATGCGAACCAAATGCGCCGCCGATCTTGCCCACCAGATTCGCTCGTTCGGCAAGAAACAGAAATTGCTTCATGTTACTCGTCATATCTTTGTGATAGGTCGGACAGCCAAAGATGTAGCCGTCGTAGCCGATGATTTCCGCATCGCTGGCGATTTTTGATACACTGGACATCTCTACCGCACAGCCGGACATCCGCACGCCCTCGGCTATGTATTGGGCCATTTTTTCAGTTTTTCCGGTTCGGCTGAAATAGACGATCAGAATCTTTTTCATGTTCCCTCCTCAGGGTGGAATCAGTGAGCTGTCTTCATCCGTTCATGCTGCGTTCCATCTGACGCCGTACGGCATACGCCATACTGCTGTTGTCGATTTCCACATGATCATAGGTGACCACGTCACCCTTGGCAACCGGGGCCGTTACCCGGGCCCGGCCGCTCAAACCAAGCGGCAACGCCCTGCTGTTCAGGCTGTCTTGCGCCTGCAGCAGTCTGCCGAAAACGGTATAACCGCCCTCCCCGTCCAGGATATCTCCGGGTTGCAGATCTTTCTTGGCACAGGCGGCGACATCGGCAACGAACTCCCGGCTGCATCCGGTAGGTTCGCCGCGCAAGGCGATACTGGCAACACTGATGCCGAGCTCGAGACCGATAAAATGGTAGGGCCGATAAAGGGCGGCATACATGCCGCTGCTATCCGTTTTCATCCCGTATTCCTGAAAACAGCGGGCCACGTACGGGGTGGGCGCGCGAAACACCACGTAGACCCCCCAGCGCAGGTCGGCAGCAACAGGGGTTCCATCACGCCACTCGCTGGCAATGACCTCCACGGTTCCGTCCTGTTCAAGGATACCGCCGTCTGCCAGCGGTTTCAACACCTCGGCCAGATCATTGATATCCACCGACGGAAACTGCAGGCCGGCACGCTGCGGCACGAGTCCCGAACCGTTGGCGACAGCACACATTTCGATCGCCGATTTGCTGCCGTCGAGAAAGGAGTTGAACATCTGGCCATTGTAATCGCCGCTGGCCACCTGCTCTTCAGAAAACCCATAGTATCCCCAGACCGTCTCTGGTGTCGAATAGTGATATTCAGGCTGGTAGCGCGTCCCTTTG
>JAZBPM010000002.1:0-8740 GCA_036351615.1 Desulfofustis sp. | reverse complement strand
TCGAACGTGCGCGACAGGATGAACTGCTTGAATTTGTTTTCAGTGCTGTTGTTGCGGCCGGTTGAGGCGTTGAAGATATTGATCATGACCGCCGGGTCGATGCCGAAGGTGCTGCCGATGCGCAGCGCTTCGGACGCGGCAGCCAGGCCGGCGGCGGAGACGTAGTTGTTGAGGGCCTTCATCGCATGGGCTGCGCCGATCGGGCCGGCATGGATACAGTTGCTGCCCATGGCCAGCAGCAGCGGTGAGATAGATTCGATCAGGGCGGGCTCCCCGCCGGTGATGATGGTCAGCGTACCGCTGACGGCCTTGGCGACGCCGCCCGACACCGGGGCGTCGATGACCGACAACGAGCGTTGCTGGAGTTCGCCGGCCAGGGTCCTCGTGTCGGCCGGAGCGGAGGAACTCATGTCGACGAAAATGGTGCCCGCCGGCGCCGCGTCGGCGATGCCCCATTCCCGGCCGTCGCCGAGAACGACCTGCCTGACGGCGGTGCTGTCGGGCAGCATGGTAATCACCACGGAAGCGCTTCGGCCGACCTCGGCCGGAGTGATCGCCGCCCGCCCACCGTACTGCTCGGCGAACCGTTTGGTGATGTCTGGCTGTCGGTCGAACAGGACCAGCTTGTACCCGGCTCTGGCTAGGTTTCCGGCCATCGGCGCGCCCATGCGACCCAGTCCGATGAAGCCGACGGTTTTTTCTGCGGCCATTTTCGTGTCTCCTGCGGTGACGGTGAATTGTTGCGTCGATAATACCAGATCAGACCGGGATCGGCCCGATGATTATCACCGCAGTCGCCGCAGCCGATGAGCGACGATGTTGACAAATGCGGCCGAGACTGGGTAGTGTCAAGACTCTCCGGTGTCGGTACCGTCCCGCCTTTGTCGGTTGTCCTGAGACGCGTTGCCGGCGGTTACTCGTCCCTTGCAGACCAGAAAATTCAGTGCGATGGAAGACACCTATCAAAGTGTGATCACGCTGGCGGTGTCGCTGGCGATCGGCCTGTTGGTCGGGATCGAGCGAAGTTGGAGCGATCGCGAGGGAGAAGATGGTTCGCGTATCGCCGGTCTGCGCACCTTCAGCCTGATCGGTCTGCTCGGTGGTGTGGCGGTATTGCTGGGTCGGGAAGTCGGCGCCTGGTTTGTCGGTGTCGCCTTCGTCGTAGTCGCTGCTCTCAGTATCACCGCACATGTCCTCGATGTTCAGGAGGATCAGGACCTGGGAACGACGACGGCTTTTTCCATGATGCTGGTCTTCGTGCTGTCCGCCTGGGCGGCGTATGGCGCTGTCGTTCCGGCAATGGCGGTTACCGTGGTTGTCATCTCTCTGCTCGGGTACAAGCCGGTATTGCATTCCTGGCTGAGGATGATCTCGCCGCAGGATTTCTTCGCCGGCGCCAAATTGCTGATCATCTCTGTCGTTTTGCTGCCCCTGTTGCCGAATCAGGGATATGGGCCGTGGCAGGCGCTAAACCCTTTCTGGACCTGGCTGATGGTGGTGCTGATCTCCGGGCTGTCGTTTCTCGGGTACGTCGGGATGAAGATAGTCGGCGAGCGTGCCGGCTTGATCATGACGGCCATTGTCGGTGCCCTGGCGTCTTCCACCGCGGTAACCGTCAGTCTGGCCCGATTGGCCAAGCAGCGGCAGCGCTACCGGCTCTTTGCCGGCGGGGTTCTGCTCGCCTCGGCGATCATGTTCCTGCGGGTGATGATCGAGATATTCGTCGTCTATCCGGGCTTGCTCGTCCGGATGTGGCTGCCGCTCAGCCTGATGTGCGCCGGGTTGCTCGCCGGCTTTATCTGGCTCTGGCTTCGCCGCGGCCGGAGCAGCCCGGATGTGAGCCGGGATGTCGAGGTGAGAAATCCCCTGCAACTCGGCATGGCCCTGCAGTTCGGTATCCTGCTGGCCGCCATCCTGCTGTTGTCGGAGGCGATGAAAGCGTGGTTCGGCGAGTATGGTGTCTATGCCCTGTCGGTGGTCTCGGGGATAATGGATGTCGATGCCATTACGTTGTCTCTTGCCAAATCCGCCCGGCAGTCCGCGCAGGCCGATGTTGCTATCGTTGGGATTTTGCTTGCGTGCGCGACCAATACCTTGGTCAAGGGAATCATGTTTGCCACCATAGCCGGCACCAAGCAGGCGATTCGTCTGCCCGTGTTCATGGGCGTTGCGATGCTGCCGGGACTGCTCGTTGCACTGCTGTGGTGATGCGTTTTCCGGTATCGATCGAGAAATGAGCGAATGCTTTAAACCATCTGAGAATTGCTGGCGGGTGCGGCGTGCCGATCGCGTTGCCGTGCTGGTCGATGGCAAGGATTATTTTCAGGCGCTGCACGAGGCGATACTCCAGGCACGCCGGTCTGTTTTTATCCTCGGCTGGGATCTTCACAGTGAAGTGCGCTTGATCCGCAACGGTGATGGAGGTGATACGCCAAGCACGTTGGGTCCGTTTCTGGATTTTGTCGCCAAGCGACAGCGGCAGCTCGACATTTACTTGCTGAGCTGGGATTTTGCGATGATCTACGCGCTGGAGCGCGAATTTTTCCCCCGCTACAGGCTGACCTGGCGCAGTCATCGCACTATCCATTTCCGTCTTGATGATTGTCATCCCGTCGGCGGTTCGCAGCACCAGAAAGTGGTCGTAATCGATGATGCGCTCGCCTTTGCCGGTGGTCTGGATGTGAGCAAATGGCGCTGGGACACGTCAGAGCACAAGCCGGACGACCCGCAACGCGTCGATCCTGAGGGTAAATCGTATCCGCCGTTTCACGACATCCAGATGGTCGTTGACGGGGCGGCGGCGGCGGCCCTCGGCGAGTTGGCCCGAGAGCGTTGGCAACGGGCTGTGGGAAAACGGCTGCCGGATATCCGGCCCCCGGAAGACGGGGCGCCCTGGCCGGAGAGTGTCGATCCGGTCTTTCGCGATATCGATGTGGCGATCGCCCGGACCATGCCGATGTATCGGGGGCATGCTGAAATACGTGAAGTGGAGCGCCTCTATCTCGATATGATCGCAGCGGCGCGCCGGTACATCTATATCGAGAATCAATATCTCAGTTCCTACCGGATCGGTGAGGCGTTGCAGGCGTCATTGTCGCAGGATACCGGCCCGGAAATCGTCATCGTGTTGCCGAAGCAGACCGGGGGCTGGCTGGAGCAACACACCATGGATGTCTTGCGGGGGCGGATCATGGTCCTGCTGCGTGAGGCGGACCACGGTGATCGCCTGCGCATCTATTATCCGAGACTGGCCGTCAAGCCACCGGTCGACCTGATGGTACATGCCAAATTGATGGTGATCGATGATCGAGTGGTTCGTGTCGGTTCGTCGAATCTGAGTAATCGTTCCCTGGGACTCGACTCCGAGTGCGATCTTGCCGTTGCTGCTCGACCGGACAGTGATGATGAACAGACCATCGGCTCTTTATGCAACCGCCTGCTGGCCGAGCATCTCGGGGTTTCCGCCGCTGACGTGGCCCGGCAGCGTTCGGAGCGAGGCTCTTTGATCGCGGCCATCGAAGCGCTGTGCGACGGCGAACGGACGCTTGTCCCGCTTGACGGCACGGTTGCTGAAGATGTCGATCGGCTGGTCCCGGAGTCCGAGCTTCTCGATCCGGAAAAGCCGATCGAACCGACCGGTCTGCTCGATTATTTTGTCGGTCGCAAACAGCGAAAGCCGGCGTACCGCCATCTTGTAACCGGTGGTCTCCTGATCGCCGCCGTGCTCGGGTTGGCCGCCGCCTGGCGCTGGACACCGTTAAATCAATGGCTCGACATCGAGACGGTCCACTCAGTGGGGGTCTGGCTCAAGAATGGGCGGTTTACGCCGCTGCTGGTGCTGGCGGCGTTTATTGTCGGCGGGTTCGCCGTCGTCCCGGTGACGTTGATGGTGATCGGCAGCCTGATCATTTTCGGGCCGTGGTGGGGATTTGCCTATGCGCTGCTCGGAACGCAACTCAGCGCGCTTTGCCTGTTTTTCCTGGGGCGTGTTCTCGGGAAAGACATGGTTGACCGGTTCGGTGGCGGTCTGGTCAACCGTCTCGACCGCCGGCTCTCCAACTCCGGCCTGGTTGCGGTGATTACTTTGCGCATCGTCCCGGTCGCCCCGTTCTCGCTGATCAACCTTATTGCCGGGGTGTCCCGTCTCCGTTGGCGCGAATTTCAACTCGGCACGCTGATCGGCATGCTGCCGGCGATCACGGCGCTGGCGGCGGTCACCGACCGTCTGGCCGCTTCGCTGCGAAATCCGGATCTCGGCAGCTATCTGCTCCTGGTGGCGGTGATTGCCGTTGCCGCCGCCGCTCTCACCGGATTGCGTCTCTGGCTGAAAAAGTAGTGTTTGCCTGGTTATCTGATTGTCAGCGAAATGGTGCCTTCCTGATCGGTGCGCCGGATCGGGATGTTTGCAGCCTGCAACCGTTGCAGGACTTGCTGGGCCGGGGCGCCGATGCGGTTGTCGGGACCGCAGCTGATTATCGCCAGATCCGGCCGGCTGCGGGACAGCAGTTCCGGGGAGGTTGCGTCTGCGGCGCCGTGATGGGCTATTTTCAGCAGGTCGGCGTGCAGATCGTCGTTGCGGTCGAGAAAGATCCTTTCCGCGGCGCCGGACAGATCACCGAGGTGGAGCAACCGGAAATCTCCAAAGGTTACCAGTAATACCAATGATGAGCCGTTGATATCATCCTGCGGTTGCGGCGGTTTCTCAGGATGGAGAACGGCAAGCTCGAGATCGCCGCAGGTCAGGCGGTCGCCGCGTCGCAGTGTTTTGCCTTGGAGGCCGCTGCGCAGCGCCAGATAGTCGTCGAAATAGTCCGGGACCGGATTGGCCCCGCCATTGTCGTAGAGTTCTTTGATGCCGATCCGTGGCAGCAGGTCGAACAGTCCGCCGAAGTGGTCGAGGTGGGGATGACTGATGATG
Organism: Desulfofustis sp.; assembly: GCA_036351615.1. Taxonomy (GTDB): domain Bacteria; phylum Desulfobacterota; class Desulfobulbia; order Desulfobulbales; family Desulfocapsaceae; genus Desulfofustis. The sequence goes on along the minus strand of JAZBPM010000002.1, from coordinate 3,822 downwards.
GCCAGGTCGATCTCGGAGAGCCCCAGTTCCTGCAGCTTTTCGGTGACTCGATGGCCGAAAAGCAGACCGCCGGCGTCGATCAGCGCAGTGCAGGCGCCGGGCTGGTGCAGGATCATCGCGTCCCCCTGACCGACATCGACCACGTGAATCGACAGTGTTGCGTAGGGCTCTGAGGTCGCCTTGGCGGGGCCGAACAGCACGATTGCGAGCAAGAAGATGGTCAGCCGGCCGAGCGGCATTGCTCCGGTGCACCCCATATCCGTCAGAGTCGCGGTGGGACAGGGCAGCCGATAGCGGCGGCCTGGGCCAGAAAGTAGTCGTCGGTCATGCCGGCGATGAAATCGCGAACCCGGGCTGCCGACGGCTGGTGCCGAGTGTAGCTGTCTTCCAGATCACCCATCAGGTCGACATGGAGCCGGTCGGCGGTGCCGTTATCCAGATGGTACAGATAGAAGGAAAAAAGTTCCCGATAACAGCGCTCGATCATCGGTATGTGCTGCTGGGTCTGTTGGCTCAGGTAGATTTTTTCATAGTTGAATCGCTTCAACTCATCGAGCGCGTCGGCCACCGGCTGACTGAAACCGATAAAGTCCGTCCCTGAATCCGGAGAGCTGCCCGGCGGTGTGATCCGGCTGTGACCGATCAGGTCGGTGACCAGCGAATAAACGATCGAGCCGTTGGTCTCGCCGAGCAGCTGGCGGGGACCGGCGGGAATGTCGTCTCGGCGGATCAGACCGAGGATGATGGCATCCTCGATATCCCTGCCGATATAGGCGACGGTATCGGCGAGACGGACCACACAGGCTTCGAGGGTCATCGGCAGCAAGTTGATCGCCGGGTCGGCGGATTTCGCGGCGAGCTTGGCGTCGAAGCCGGCAAAATCGCCGAGCGGTTCCGGAGCCAGACGGGCGGCATGTACTTCGCCGTCATGGCAAAGGATACCGTCCAGGGTCTGCAGGGTCAGGTTCCAGCCGCGCCCCTTGCGTTCCAGACGCTCCAGGGCCCGTACGGATTGAATATTGTGTTGAAACGGCGGTAGATCGTGGGTGCGACACAGCGAGCTGAGAACGTGCTCGCCGGCGTGGCCGAATGGCGGGTGACCGATATCGTGGCCAAGCGCGATGGCCTCGATCAGGTCCTCGTTGAGGCGCAGGAAACGGCCGATGGTCCGGGCGATACGTGAGACCAGCTGGACATGCAGCACCCGGTGGGTGATGTGGTCGTTACTGATCAGGCAGAATACCTGGGTTTTGTCGATGTAGCGGGTGTAGGCCCGGGAATGGAGGATGCGATCGGCGTCCTGGGCAAAGTGCTGGCGATAACCGATTCGTTCTTCTGCCCTACGGCGGTGGCCATCGGCACTGAGGGCAGCGACCGGAGAGAGGCGTCTGGTTTCTTCGTCGTTGAGAGCGGCGAGCAACTCGAACATCGGGCTATAATCCGGGGGTGCGGTCATGGTTCGGTTCGGCAACAGGGGATGCGGTCGTCTCATTCTGGGGACAGCATAATCAACCTGCTGGCAAAAGTCGATGCCGTGCGCGCGGTGGGGTTGGGAAAAGACCATTTTGGGGTCGAATTGTCCCGTGATTACTGTATAATGGCAGGATGGTCCGGTCGTTTTCGCCGACTCGTGGTCCTGTTGTCATCTCCCCCATGACGGGATGTCATAACGAACGATGAAAGTCGGCGCCGTGGGCGGAAAGGCTGGTAGGTTTTTGAAAGTTAGCGGGGGACAGGTTAAAACCAGTCCCGCCGATTTTCATATACAACTCGATCAGGAGCAGAATTCATGAAAGCGGTCATAGAGTATTGTCGGGTGTGAAATTATCAGCCGCGCGCTTCCAGTCTGGGAGACGAATTGCGCCGCCGCTTCGATGCCGATATTGAACTGGTCGCTTCGTCGGGGGGAGTGTTTGAGGTAACCGTAGACGGACAGCTGGTTTTTTCCAAAAAGAAACTCGGGAGATTTCCGGAAGCGGATGAACTGGCCGCCTTGCTCGGCGGCAAGAAATGATGGTCAGGATTTATCGCCGGAGCCGTCGAGACAGGAAGAGATGCATTTGCTGCAGTCGATCCTGGTAGACCCATGCCGGCAGTAATCGGCAAAGCCGTTGAGCAAATCGTCGCCGCCGCGCGGGCAAACCTGCAGAAACGTGATGAAATCGATCATCCGGTTGATCACCACCGGCGGCGCCGCGTGTTCGATCTTGCAGGCCGCTTCTTCGGCCAGATCGGGTTTGATGGCCAGCACTTCGGTGAAAAAGCGTTTCAGCGAGTCGTGCCGGTAAATAACATCCTCAGCAACCCGCCGGCCTTGTTCGGTCATGGTGATTGCTTCGTACGGCGAGTAGTTGATCAGGTCCTTCTTGGCCAGCGCCCGCAGGGCTTCCGTTACCGAGGCGCGGCTGACGTCGAGCCGGGAGGCGATATCCTTGCTGCGGGCAACCAGTTTTTCTTCAACGATGTGGTAGATCGCTTCGATATAGTCTTCGAGGCTGGCGCTCAGGTCGACGGTATCGGTGGATTTTTTCATAATTACATGGCAGGATGATCCCGGCCGGGCAGCGCGGTTTCCAGGAAACTGGTTGCCAAGTCGAAGCGTGGTTGGTATACGCCTGTTACGATACCCGCCTTTTGCCGCTCCGTCAACAATGGAGCTGATAGTTGACCGAAGATACGTGGAAAAGGGATGCTGTGCGAACTCAAAGTAGAGAACTTGGCCCTGATCGAAACGCTGCACCTGAGTTTTACCGATGCAAGCGGCGATTCGCTGGTGGTGATGACCGGCGAGACCGGGGCCGGCAAATCGATCATGATGCGGGCCATCGGTTTGCTGACCGGCGGTCGGGCGTCCGCCGACTGGATCAGTAGCGGCGCCGACAGCTGCACGGTCGAGGCGCTGTTCGAGATCAGCGATCGCCAGCAGGAGCTGCTTGAGCTGCTTGAAGCTGGAGGGTACGGCGGTACCAACGAAATCATCATCAAACGGGTGATCACCAGCAACGGGCGGAGCCGACTCTATATCAACGGTTCGATGGCGCCGGCCAAAACGGTCGCCGAAATTTGCCTCTACCTGCTCAATATTGCCAGTCAGCACGACCATCAGCAGCTGCTGCAGCCGGCCTCTCACCTCGATTTTCTCGACACCCTCGGCGACCATTGGCCCGATCGGACCGCTTTCACTGCCTGTTATCAGCACTGGCAACAGGCCAAAGAACGGCTTGCCGAGTTGCGCGCCCAGGATCGGGAACGCGGTCAGCGCTATGATTTTCTGACCTTTCAGGTAGCGGAAATCACCGAAGCGGCGCTTCAGCCCGGAGAAGACGAACAGCTCGCCGTGGAGCGGCGGCGTCTGAAAAGTGCCGAGACGCTGATCCGTCTCAGTCGGGAAAACTATACTCTCTTCGAAACGACGATCAGCGATAATCTTGCTATCGTCCGCCGCAACATGGAACAGCTCGCCGGGCTGGATCCCGAGGCTTCCGGTCTGGCCGAGGAACTCAGTTCCTACTCCTTTCTGGCCGAGGATTATAGTGCCCGTCTGCGTGACTATTATACCGCTCTGGAGGTCGATCCTCATCGTCTCGAAGCGGTCAGCGCACGGCTCGATCAGCTCAAGATGCTCAAGCGTAAATACGGTGAGACGATCGAGGAGATTCTCGGTTATTTAAGCCAGGCGAAGCGAGAGTTGGAGTCGATCGAGAATCTCGATCGGGAGATCGAACGGCAAGGGCGCGAAGTCGAGCGGCTGGAGCAGCAGCTTCTCGAGCGCGGCAGGGCCCTGTCCGTCGCCAGGCGGGCCACTGCGCAACAAATGGAAAC
>JAZBPM010000001.1:0-17186 GCA_036351615.1 Desulfofustis sp. | reverse complement strand
GGCGGTAGTTACCGGAATACAGAAGTTTTCGGGGGACAGGTTAAAACCTGTCCCCCGTTAGTTGAGACTTGTCCCCCGTTGGTTGAGACGCGCCCTCTATGGTTGAGATTTACTGGCGGGGAGAAGAATATCGTAGCATTATCGCACCCGGTGATGCTAAAAAGATGGAGAAGACCGGATACTTCCCACCATCAATCATTGTTACTGGGCCGATCATCATGGGAACCATACTCGTCGTCGACGATGAACAGAGCATGCGTGATTTCCTCAAAATCTTCCTGAGCAAGGAGGGGTACCGGGTACTGACCGCCGAAAACGGTGAGCAGGCGCTGGCCCGGATAGAGGAAAACCCGGTTGATCTGGTCATCACCGATATCCGCATGCCGGGAATGAGCGGCCTGGAGCTTCTCGAGACAATCAGGGAGACCGCCACCGATCTGCCGGTCATCATGATCACCGCCTTCGCCTCACCCAACGATGCGGTGCAGGCCATGAAAAACGGTGCCTTCGATTATATCAGCAAACCGTTCAACGTCGATGAGATCAAGACGGTTATCGCCTCAGCGACCCGACGAACGGACCCGGTCGCCCGGCAGGACCAAGCCGAGCAGCTCTTTCCGAACATTATCGGCAAGAGCAGAGAAATGCTGAAGATTTTCGATATGATCAAGCGTATCGCCCCGACTCCGGCCAACGTGCTCATCTACGGAGAATCGGGAACCGGCAAGGAACTGGTGGCCCAGGCCATCCATGCCAAGAGCAAGGCGAGCGCCTCGCCGTTCGTACCGATCACCTGCAGTGCCATTCCGGAAGAACTGATGGAGAGCGAGTTGTTCGGCCATATCAAAGGTTCATTCACCGGAGCCATTGCCGACAAACCGGGACTCTTCCAGGAGGCCCACAACGGCACCGCTTTCCTCGATGAGATCGGCGAGCTGACCCCGATCATCCAGACCAAACTGCTCAGGGTATTGCAGGAACGGGAAATCAAACCGGTCGGCGGCACCAGGATCATTCCGATCACGGTGCGGATTATCGCCGCTACCAACCGGATTCTCGAAGAAGAAATCATGGCCGGACGATTCCGGGAAGACCTCTTTTATCGCCTGGCCGTGGTGCCGATAAGGGTGCCGTCCCTGCGTGAGCGGAAAAGCGACATCCCATTACTGGTCGATCATTTCCTGGCAAAATACTCCCGCCTCCTCGGCAAAGAGATCCGCGAGGTGTCCTCCTATGCGCTGCAGGTGCTGATGAACTACGATTTTCCGGGCAATGTGCGGGAACTGGAAAACATCATCGAACGGGGTGTCGCGCTGGAGTCTTCCAACATCATCTTGCCGGAAAACCTGTCTTTGACCGGATCGTTGCGCCTGCAGAAAACCGTCGAGCAACAACCCGATGCGACCTTTCTGGCGGTGGCCGACGAAGAGGAGTTATATCGCCGCGGACTCGACGACGTTATTGCCGACCTGGAAAAACGGCTGATCAGCCATGCCCTGACACAGTCCGGGAACTCGAAAACGAAAGCGGCTGAGATGCTCCGCGTCAGTTTCCGTTCCCTACGCTACAAGACCAAGAAATATCAATTGGACTGATCCGGCGGGCAACCACGCAGCCAACATTCAATGAAACTCTTTTCTCAATTCAACCTCAGCCGGGGAGGCGACTCTTTCGGCGATCTGATGAAGCAGCAATTGCTCTGGCTCCTGCTGCTGCGCGTGGTGCTCTATACCCTGCTGCTGCTGATCAGCCTGCTGTTGATGGACGAACGTTTCGACGTGATCACCATGCCGCCGAGCCTGCTGATCCTGTTCACACTCAGCATCTATCTGGTCACCGTTGCAACTGCGTTTCTGCTCGTCCACACCTACGGCGAATTTCGCCGGTTCGGCTTCATCCAGACAATCCTGGACGCACTGTTCGCCTCGTTGCTCGTCTATCTCACCGGTGCCTCTCAATCGGTCTTTTCTTCGGTCTATTTTTTCCCGATCATCGCCGGCGGACTACTGGTACCGATCAAGGGCGGCTTGATCGGTGCCGCCGCATCAACCCTGCTCTACGGGGCGATCCTCGGCCTCGAATATTTCGGTATTGTCCCCGATTACCTGGAATATTTCGGACTCCTCGAGTCTCACAACCTGTTCGCCAGCATCAACCATTTTGCCACCAAAGGACTCTCATTCTTCCTGGCCGGCGTGATCAGTGCGCTGTTCGGAACCAGGCTCAAATCAACCACCGACGCGTTGACCAGCACCCGCTACGATTTCACCCGGTTGACCCTGCTCTACAAAGAAGTCTTCGATAATATTTCAACCGGTATCATCACCTTCGACGGCACCGGCACCGTCACCTCGGCCAATACCGCCGCTGCCGGCATTACCGGGATAAACACCGCCGACATGGTCGGCAGAAAACTGGCCGCCATCTTCCCGACAATCGACCCGGAAAGCCAGTCCAGTCGCAATGTCTGCGATTTCCAGTGCCCCAACGGCCAGACAATTCGTCTCGGTTATGCCTGCTCCGGAATCCAGCCTCCGGAACCGGCCCGGCAAACGAGCGCACCATCGGAACAGCAGACCTACATCTTGACATTGAAGGATATCGGAGAAATCGAACGGTTGGAGGCGCAGATGCGCCAGGCTGAGAAACTTGCCGCCATCGGCATGATGAGTGCGAGCATCGCCCACGATTTTCGAAATCCGCTGGCCGCCATTTCCGGATCAGCGCAGGTGCTCGCCCATGAATTCGCGACACGCGAGGACGATCGCCGGGAAAATTACGAGCTGACCAGAATCATTTTGCGTGAATCGGATCGGTTGATCAAGACCATCGCCGATTTTCTCAAGTTTGCCCGTCCGGACACGGTCGATCGCGACTGGTTTCTGCTCCGCCCCTGTATCGAAGATATCCTGCAAGTTTGCAAGGCGGACCCGAAATGGCCGAAAACCGCCCGCGTCGACGTGCAGGTCGATGCGCATTTTCGTGTCTGGGCCGACGAAAAACAATTGTTCACCGTACTCAGCCACCTGATCAACAATGGTATGGCCTTCTGTCCGAAGCAGCGGGAACATCTGGAAATCACGGCTCAGCAATTACGCATTGCCGATCGGGGCGAGATGAGTTCCATCACCGTTTTTGACAACGGACCCGGTATCAAAGGAGACGAGACGAAAAAGATTTTCGAACCGTTTTTCACGACTCGGGCCGACGGCACCGGACTCGGCCTTGCCATAGTCAAACAGACCGTCGAAGCACACAACGGGTTTATCGTGGTAAGCGATTCACCACTCGGCGGCGCCGGTTTCTCGATCTTTTTATCCCTGCCTCCACCTGACGTTACACCGTTGTCGTCCTGATCACGCCTTCTCTTTCCAGACGCTGGCCCCAAGCCCGCTCAATTTCGCGACCAGGTTCTCATAGCCCCGTTCAAGGTGGTAAATCCGGGCTATTTCAGTGCGGTTGGCGGCGGCAAGTCCGGCGATGACCAGTGAAGAAGAAGCCCGCAGATCGGTGGCCATGACCGGGGCGCCGCTGAGGCCGTTCGGACCGCGGCCGGTAACCACCGCGTTGTTGCCTTCTGTCCTGATATTGGCGCCCATACGCCGCAATTCAGCCACATGCATGAAACGGTTTTCGAAAATCGTTTCCCGAATCACGCACATACCATTGCTCAACGTCATCAGCGCCATGAATTGCGCCTGCAAATCCGTCGGATATCCCGGATAGGGCATGGTCTTGATATCAACCCCTTTCAGGCGATGCCGGTCCCGCGGCTCCAGGCAAAGCGTTACGGAACGCTCTCCGACGGTAACACGGGCTCCGGCCTCCGCAAGCTTGTCGAGCAAGGCGGGCAGATGCTCCGGGAGACAATCTCTCACCGTTACTTCACCCCCGGCGGCCGCTCCGGCGATCAGGTAGGTGCCGGCCTCGATTCGATCCGGAATAATGTCGATCTCCGCCGGCTGTAATTGATCGACACCGCGAACGGTCAGCTGACTGCTACCCTTCCCGTCGATCTCGGCCCCCATACCAACGAGCATGTCGATCAGGTTGCCGATCTCCGGCTCCCGGGCTGCGTTCCTGACAATGGTCGTTCCTTCGGCCAGTACCGCCGCCATCAGAATATTTTCGGTGCCGGTCACCGACGGGATGTCGAAATATACGGTCGTCCCCTGTAACCGTCCGTCGATTACGGCCTCAACATAGCCATGTTCGAGATGGCAGGTGACGCCGAACCGTTCAAAACCGTTGATATGAAAATTGATCGGCCGCTCACCGATGGCACAGCCTCCCGGCAGCGAAACCTTTGCTCGCCCCAGCCGTCCGAGCAGTGGTCCGAGCACCAGTACCGAAGCCCGCATGGTCTTGACCAGATCATAGGAAACCTCCGTATAGGCAATCGAGCTGCTATCGATAAACAATGTGGCACCGTCCCGCCGCCAGGTAGCTCCAAGTTCGCAGAGCAGCGACAAAATGGTCCTGGTATCACGGAGATCCGGAACGTTTCTGAGCACATGGACGCCGGGAGCGAGCAATGTTGCTGCTATCAACGGCAGTGCGGCATTTTTGGCACCGCTGATGACGACCTCTCCCTCGAGCGGCCGCCCTCCTTCGACAATCATCTTTTCCATGGCACTATCGTTATTCAGGCTGCGCGAATGTGAACGACACGATCCCGACCGGCATAATCCTTGAGGATCTCGACGAAGCGATAACCGATGGTTGGCCGTGCCCGGGCGAACAATGTCCTGACCGCATTTCCTTGTTCTTCGCCTATTTCCATAAAACAGTCGCCACCGGGTGCAAGCAGGTCCGGCAGGGCCGACGCAATTGCGGTGATCACCTCCATGCCGGAAGCGCCGCCGTCAAGTGCGAGACGCGGCTCGAATCGTGCCACCTCGGGCTCGAGTCGATGGTCCACGTCGTCCCGTCGGATATACGGAGGATTGGCAACGATCAGGGAAAACAGCCGCCGCTGCCGGAGACATGTCACCAGATCTCCCTGGACCAGTGCGACTCGATCAAGAACCCCATGTCGCCGGCAATTGACGCGGGCCACGGCCAATGCGGCAGCGGAAATATCGACGGCGGTGACCACCCGCCGGGCCTCGCGGGCCAGAACGACGCCAATCACCCCGGAACCGCAGCAGAGATCGAGCCATTGCCCCGACCGGCAGGCGAAATTTCTCCGGGCCAATGCCATCTCAAGCAAAAATTCGGTTTCCGGCCGCGGAATCAGAACGGCCGGCGTAACGAAAAACGGCAGCGACCAAAACTCTTTCTCACCGGTGATATAGGCGAGCGGTTCCCGGTTCAGTCGACGCCGGAGCAGCGCGGAGAAGTGGCGCTGTCGTTGATCATCGACTGTTTCCCGAGCTGCCAGATACAACTCGGTCCGACCGATACCGAGACAAAAACCGAGCAGCAATTCAGCTTCGAGCCGTGCCTCGTCGATGCCGACCGCCGCCAGCGCGGCTGCCGCCTGCGGCAGGAGCTCTGCGACAGTCGAGCACGCCACGCCGCCGCCACACCAACTCATCGCCCTTCGCCAGTTCAGCTCAACGCTTTCAAACGCTGGGCCTGATCGTAGGAAACCAACGGCTCGATGACTTCATCGAGCTTGCCGTTCATAATCGATTCGAGTTTATAGAGCGTCAGGTTGATACGATGATCGGTCATTCGTCCCTGCGGGAAATTGTACGTGCGGATACGTTCGCTGCGATCGCCGCTGCCGACCTGACTTTTCCGGCTCTGTGACATCTTGTCGTGCTGTTCTTGCTCAAGACGGTCGAGCAAGCGGGCCCGAAGCACGGTCAGGGCCTTGGCCTTATTCTTGTGCTGTGATTTTTCATCCTGGCAGGTCACGACCAAGCCGGTCGGCAGGTGGGTAACCCGCACCGCCGAGTCGGTGGTATTGACACTCTGACCTCCGGGGCCGGATGAGCGGTAAACATCAAACTTCAATTCATTGGGATCGATATCCAGCTCGACTTCGTCGGCCTCAGGCAGGATGGCGACGGTCACGGCCGAGGTGTGAATTCGACCTTGGGTCTCCGTTTCCGGTACCCGCTGGACCCGATGGACGCCACTTTCAAATTTGAGTCGGGAATAGACGTTATCCCCGCTGATCAAGGCAATGATCTCTTTAAAGCCGCCGATACCGAGCGGGTTGGAAGACATGACTTCGACGTGCCACCCCATCGTCTCGGCGTATCGACTATACATGCGAAACAGGTCGGCCACGAACAGGGCCGCTTCATCGCCGCCGGTGCCGGCGCGAATCTCGAGAAAGGTGTTTTTCTCGTCGTTGGGGTCCTTCGGCAGCAGGACGAGCTTGATCGCCTGCTCCAACCGTTTTTCTTCGGCCTGCAACTCATCAATCTCCATACGGGCAAGATCGCGCAGTTCACTATCTTCAGAATCGTCCTGGATAATCAACCGATTCCCGGAAACCTGCCGCTGAACCTTTTCATAAGCGGCGTAGAGATCGGCCAATCGACTCAGCTGGGAATGCTCCTTGACGATCCGCCGGTACTCCTGCTGATTGTGCACCAGTGCCGGATCGGCGAGGCGTCCTTCGAGTTCGGCGAGTTTGTCGGAGATGTCGTGCAGAGATTCAAGCATGAACGCGTCCGGACACTACGTAAAATAAATAAAAAAGTCCACAGCGACGATGATCATCACTGCGGACTCCCAATCGCCGGCACGAGCGTGCTGCCGTGCCGGTTTGCATATGGCTAGGCGTTGTCTTTCGTCTCGTAATGCTTGGCATAACGGCGACGGAACTTCTCGATCCGGCCGGCGGTGTCGATCAGTTTCTGCTTGCCGGTAAAAAACGGATGGCAAGCGGAACAGATTTCAACCTTGAGTTCCGGCAGAATGGAGCCGATCTCGAAGCTGTTGCCGCAGGCACACGTGGCAGTGATGGTATGGTATTTCGGGTGGATATCCTTTTTCATGGCGGCCTCAGCCCTCCCAAAGCGTTGTCGAGTGGTCATCAGGTACAACATATACAATCAAAGAGAAGAATTTTACTCCATCGAGAAAAAAGTACAAGTGAAAAATATGCGAATTGCCTGACAGGGACAAAGCATCAACTGTTCATCGAGTCAAGAAAATCACGATTGGTTTTCTGGGCCCGCAGTTTGTCGAGCAGGAACTCCATGCCGTCGGCAGGGTTCATGGCTGAGAGGAGCTTCCGCAAGATCCAGACACGGTTGAGCACATCCTCCTTGAGGAGCAGATCTTCCTTCCGTGTGCCGGAACGTTTGATATCAATTGCCGGGAAAATACGTTTATCGGCCATCTTCCGATCGAGAATGAGTTCCATGTTGCCGGTTCCCTTGAACTCTTCGAAGATGACCTCGTCCATTTTCGAACCCGTTTCAACCAGGGCCGTGGCTATGATGCTCAGGCTGCCGCCTTCTTCGATATTACGAGCGGCACCGAAAAATCGTTTCGGCCGGTGCAGGGCGTTTGCTTCGACACCGCCGGAGAGGATCTTGCCGCTGGCGGGGGTCACCGTATTGTAGGCTCGTGCGAGCCTGGTAATACTATCGAGCAGGATGACAACATCTTTTTTGTGTTCAACCAGTCGTTTTGCCTTTTCAATAACCATCTCGGCAACCTGGATGTGTCGTTGCGGCGGTTCGTCAAAGGTGGAGCTGACCACCTCGGCGGCCTTGACGCTCCGCTGCATCTCGGTGACCTCTTCCGGTCGCTCGTCGATAAGCAGCACAATCAGGTAGACTTCCTTGTGGTTGCGGACAATCGAATTGGCAATCTTCTGCATCAGAACCGTTTTACCGGTGCGCGGCGGAGCAACGATCAGTCCGCGCTGACCTTTGCCGATCGGAGCGAACAGATCCATCACCCGCATAGAAAAATTGTCAGGCTGCCACTCCAGCTCGAATTTCTCCTCCGGGTGGAGTGGCGTCAAATTACCGATCAATGTCTTCTGCTTGGCCGCCTCCGGCGGGTCGAAGTTGACGCTTTCGACTTTGAGCAGCGCGAAATAGCGTTCACTCTCCTTCGGCGCTCTGACCATCCCCTCGATCACGTCCCCCGTTCTCAGGTTGAGACGCCGGATCTGTGACGGCGACACATAAATGTCGTCGGGACCGGGCAGATAATTGTAATCGGGGGCACGGAGAAACCCAAAACCATCCGGCAGAATCTCAAGAACCCCATTGCCGCGCAGCTTTCCTTCCTTGTCAGCCTGAGCCTGAAGGATGGCGAAGATCAGCTCCTGTTTTCGAAGAGAACTATAGCCTTCTACATTCAGTTCACGGGCATGCTGCACCAATTCTTCGATCTTCTTCAGTTTGAGTTCCGCCAGGTTCATCACTGTTGGTCTCTCCTTCTTCTTAATGACAGGGAATGGTTATGATGGCTCGGATGCTTCCGAGTGGATTCGGTCGCACCGGGGAAAACCGGGCCGCTGGATAGGCCCCACCGGCCGGCCGACACGCACTTATTCATGCGGGACTATCCCGCACGGGTTCACACAAAAAACTGATGTCGGTAATTAATCGTTTTAATCGGTCGTCAAGAGTTGGCTGGAAAGGCGATTTGCAGGAGCAAACGTATTGTTTTTAAATGCCTTCTATCAATATATACCCGGTTCACGCGGGCGCCACGTTCTTTGGAAACTATGTATCAGATTTTCAATAGATTATTTCAGGCGGGAGTCCGTCTTGATCGTTTCATCCCTTATACGTACTCTTGCCGGGGGTGTCAAGTCTTTTAGCGCCCAAAATGCGATTTTGCGGTATCCCGAAGCGAGATCGCAAAAAGTCGGCAAGCCTGGCCACCTGAGCGGTCAGCGCAGCACGATCACCATCGTTGACAATCAGCCAGTCGGCTTGACTTCGCTTCTGCTCCGCGGGCAGCTGTGCCGCCATGATACGCTCGATCTGATCGTCGGGTACTGAGTCTCTGGCTGTAACCCGTTTGAAAACCTGCTCTCGCGGCGCGTCGACACAGACGATGAAATCAAAGTCATCATTCCAGCCGGACTCGAACAACAGAGGCACTTCAGCAACGACGTAGCGATTGCGGCCGGCAGCACGACGGGCGTCGAGCAGTTCCCGGCGCACGAGTGGATGGAGAATCGCCTCCAATTCCCGGCGTACTGCCTCGTCGGTAAAGACCGCTCGCCGCAATCGGGCGCGATCGATCGGGCCCTCCGCTCTTTCAAGAAAAGCCGCGCCGAAGTGTTCAACGAAGAGGCGATAACCGGGATGTCCAACAATGAGTTGATCACGGCATAATTGATCAGCGCTATATACCGGCGCCTCCAGCTCGCTGCCGAGCAGTGTGGCCACCGCACTCTTACCGGTACCGATGGTACCGGTGATGCCGATCAGCATGAACCGTCCTCCACCAGCGCCAGCGCAGCGCTGAAATCGGCCGGTAACGGAGCCTCAAAGACGAGCTTTTCACCGCTTACCGGGTGAGCGAAACAAAGCCTCCAGGCGTGCAGCATCTGGCGAGGAAAACGCTCATTTTTCCGATTGCTGCCGTACAGTCGGTCACCGACAACAGGATGGCCGATGGCGGCGAGATGCACGCGGATCTGGTGGGTGCGGCCCGTCTCAATGGCCACTTCCAGCAAACTGAACTGGTTAAAGACCTGGCGCACCCGCCATCTGCTGACTGCGGCTCGACCGTTGGCAGGACGAACCGCCATTTTCTGCCGGTGCACGGGATGCCGGCCTATCGGCGCCTCGACCGTTCCTTGGCTATCACCGGGAACGCCATGTACCAACGCCAGATAGGTCTTGTCAACGAGACGCTCCTTGAAAGCGGTAACCAGCTGCCGATGAACAGCAGCGGTCCGGGCGACGACGAGCACGCCGGAGGTGTCTTTGTCCAATCGGTGAACGATCCCCGGACGCGCGGCATCGCCGACTCCGGCCAGTCCCCTGAACCGATACAGCAGACCGTTGATCAGGGTGCCGTCGCGATTACCACTGCCGGGATGAACGACCAATCCCGGCGGCTTGGCTACCACCAGGAGTGCATCGTCTTCGTGCAGCACGACAAAGTCCACGGGTTGGGCACGAGGCGCAACGGTTTCCGCCGCTTCCGCGACAAGATGCCCGGCGATCACATCGCCGCTCTTCAACCGATGCCCTGCTTTGACGGTGGTACCATTGAGCACGATCGATCCGGCTTTGACGGCAGCAATGATCCGGGCCCGCGAAGAAGCAGGCAACATACGTACCAGAAAATGATCAAGGCGAATCCCGTGATAACCATCGGGAACCGTAAAAGAAACCGGTGCGGAATCGGTGTGCGCTATCGGCTGTGCCATGAATGTGGACGAGCCAGGACGGATGACGACAAGCGGAAAAGGTGGAACGACTCGCTCAAGTAAAGATGTTTTCTATCTTTCTGCTAATTTTATCTTCTTCCACATCCTGGGCAATGGATAATTCCTTGACCAGTAAGCCCTTGGCCGTGTCGAGCATTTTCCGTTCACCGTAGGAGAGATCCTTGTCGGCACTGAGAAGAAACAGGTCACGCAGGACGGCGGCAACCTCGAAAATCGAGCCCGTTTTGATCTTCTCCATATATTCACGGTAACGGCGATTCCAGGTCTGGGAATCGATTTCGATCGCCCGGTCTTTCAGGATGTCAATAACTTCCAACGCTTCCTGCTTGTTGACGATCGACCGCAGACCAACATGCTCACTGCTCGCCGTAGGAATCATGATCCTCATTGAATTCCCTAGGATTTCGAGCACATAAAAGGTCTGGTTGGTACCTGCTACTTTCTGGCTTTCAATCGCTCTGATAACCCCGACACCATGGGCGGGATAGACTGCCATATCACCTTCTGCAAACACCGCAATCCCCCTGGACAGATGAATAGTAAACAACGAAAACGGCCCGTGCAGGCCGGCACCTTCGTGAGCGTATCTGGTTCATGTGGCAATCACGGGTGGACGGATCAAACCTGCTGATCCACTCCAATGTTGGAAATGAGTAAAGCGCTCAGACAGAACTGGACTATACCACGATTTTTTGAAAATAGCCTGTTTTTTTGGCTTGCCGCGCCCGAAGGCGCACACAGAGAGCGTCGTGATAGCGGTAACCGGCCGAAATCACCTTGCCTCTGACAAGCGGGATGGGTTTGGAGAGAAATGAAGGGTTGCTCACTTGATACGGTTCAGCATCGTTCGTGCCTGAGCCAAGTCGCCACCGAGCAAGGGATCGTGTCCCGCTTCGATCTGGCCGAACCGTTCTGCCATCAGCTCTAGTTCTTCGGTGGAAAAACGGGAAAGCACATAGGCGTCGACCGGCATCTCCGGATGCACCGAAGCAGTGCCGGGCCGGCCGATACCGATTTTCAGCCGGACAAAATCGCCGCAACCGAGATGCTGGACAATCGACTTGATACCGTTATGCCCGCCGCTGCCACCCCCTGTAACCACTTTGACCCGGCCCGGGGCCATGTCGATATCGTCATGAACAACAATCAACCGTGCCGGTTCGATTGAGTAAAACCGTGCAAAAGCGGCGACTGAGCGGCCGCTGAGGTTCATAAAGGTCTGGGGTTTTACGAGAAACACCCGACGCTGACCGATGCTGCAGCGGAGCAGCTGGGCCTCCCACTTTGTTGTCTGAAAAACACCATTGACCCGATCGGCGAGAAAGTCGACAAAGAGAAAGCCGACATTGTGTCTGGTCAAATGGTAATTCGGGCCTGGATTGCCCAGACCGATAATCGCGGAAGTCTCTTCGGCCATCATCCGTGTCCGACTGGCTGGTAAACCGGCGATAAAACGCCCAGCGTCGAAATAAAAACATCCGCAAAGGACGAGTCCTTTGCGGATGTTTTTATTGGCGGGTGAACGTGGCTTGCCGGTCGTTTACGCTCAAGGGGCAACGATCGAGACACAGACGTCGTCCGGATCACTGACCAGGGTGACGCCCTCGGGAACGGCCAATTGCCCGGCAGTAATTTTGTCGCCGATGGCGAGCGGCCGAACATCGACCTCGCAATCGTCGGGAATATCAAGCGGCAGGCCTTTCAGCTGAACGGCGGTGTTTTCAATCGTCTTGATACCACCGAACTCGACTCCTTTAGCCTTGCCGGTAAAACGGAGCGGTACGGAAAAAACCGCCGGCTTGTCGAGATCGATTTCCTGAAAGTCCGCATGGAACAGAAAATCGCGCACCGGATCGGACTGGAGCTCTTTGACGATGACATTACGCTCCGAACCGTCGTCGATCTTCAGGGTCAACACCGCATTGCGTCCCTGCAGGTCAACAAGTTCCTGAAACAGCTCTTTTGTTTCAAACTGCAGAGGCATGGCCTCTTTGCCGTGGCCATACGCTATTGCCGGCGTCCGGCCGGCTGCACGCAGCCGTCGCATCGGCCCTTTGCCGAACGAGTCTCTGAGCGCTGCCGTTAATTCCTTCCTGATCATCCTGTCCTCCTTCGTCCGGCTTTCGTTTCCTCATGCAGAAGAAGCGGTACCGTCGTTGTTTTCAAACGTTGTTTTTCTCAGACGGTATATCGTCTATCGTCGTAGTAGACATAAATCAAAATATCCCGAACCTGCCGCAGCCGAAAGCAGCTCAGCGGGAACGGGTATCAGCCCCGCAGATGCGGCGGTTAGACAAATAACGAACTGACCGAATCTTCATTGTGGATTCGGTGAATGGCCTCGGCAAGCAACGCCGATACCGACAATACTTTTATTTTTTCACAGGCTCGGGCCGCATCGCGCAAGGGGATGGTGTTGGTCACCACCAGCGACTTGATTCCCGACCCGGTGATACGCTCGATAGCCGGACCTGACAGGACCGGGTGGGTACAACAGGCATGGACTTCCCTTGCCCCGTGCTCGAGCAAGGTCTGCGCGCCGTTACACAAGGTTCCCGCAGTATCGACCATATCATCGAGCATAATGGCTATCTTGTCCTCGACATCGCCGATAACATGCATGGCCTCACTCTGGTTCGGTCGATCACGCCGCTTATCGATGATTGCCAGTCCGCAATTGAGCCGCTTGGCGAACGCCCTGGTCCGTTCGACACCACCGGCATCAGGAGAAACCATGATGATATTTTGGAAATGCTCTTTGATATACTTAATCAGTACCGGAGCCGCATAGAGATGATCCACCGGAATATTGAAAAACCCCTGAATCTGTCCGGCATGAAGATCCATGCACAATACCCGGCGAACCCCGACAGCCATCAGCATCTCTGCGACGACCTTGGCTGAAATGGGAACCCGTGGCGCCACCTTCCGGTCCTGCCGGGCATACCCGTAATACGGCAAAACTGCGGTAATCCTTCTGGCCGAAGCACGCCGCAACGCATCTGCCATGATCACCAGTTCCATCAGGTGATCGTTGACCGGTGTACAGGTGGGCTGAACGATAAAGGCGTCGGTTCCGCGAACGTTCTCCTTGATCTCGACGAAAATTTCCCCATCGCTGAATTTCCGGACTTCCGCATCGGAAACCGTCATCTCGAGATGTTTGGCAATTTCTTGTGCCATCGAGAAATTGGCATTGCCTGAGAAAATTTTCATAACATTACCACCCATATCACTAATCCTGTAATCTCGTTGATATCGTCGCGCTCTGCCTAACGTTGCTGTGGCTGGGGCGGCAGGATTCGAACCTACGAAATGCCGGGATCAAAACCCGGTGCCTTACCGCTTGGCTACGCCCCAGCAGCAACTCTGGTCAGGAAGACCGTGCCGGCAAACTCCGCCGCAATGCGTTCAGCCACCTTTGTCAATGAGGCCTCCGTATAGAGACACTCGGCAAACAGGCCAAACACCGTCGGACCACTACCACTCATCAATGCTCCTGCACCACCCGCACGCAGCAGCTCTGCCTTGATCCGGCCGATGACCGGCCAGCGCTCTACGGCAACGCGTTCCAGGTCATTGACCAGGTGTGCCGGAGAAAAAGCGGTCCGTTCATTAATACGAGAACCACGAATTTTAGATTTTTTCCCCTTTGTTGTCAATGCGTAATTTTCAAAAACCGTCTTCGTCGATACGGCAAAACCCGGATTGACGAGCAGTACGGAGAATCCCTGCAACGATGCGGTTTCAACAAGCACCTCGCCGATGCCGGTGGCCTCGACAGCTGCCGCCCGGTGGACAAAAAAAGGGACATCAGCACCAAGCGAACAACCGAGCTCGATCAATTCCCGCTCACTGAACGGCTCGAGCAACAAGCCGTTGAGAGCCCGCAGTACGGCGCCGGCATCGCTGCTGCCGCCGCCAAGACCGGCAGCCACCGGAATCCGCTTGAAAAGATCTATCTCGACACCGCAACATTCCGTGCTCCCCGCTGCCTGCAGGAAATACTCCGCCGCCCGAGCCGCCAGGTTGTCTCCAACCGACTGCAGGTCAGGATCGTCGCATCGGCAGACGATTCCCGGTCGCTCGGTAAGCTGCAGTTCAAGTCGATCGCAGAGCTCAAGTTTCTGCATACGGGTGACCAGGTCATGGTAACCGTCAGGTCGCTGCCCGAGCACCCGCAACGTGAGATTGATTTTAGCCGGCGCCCGAAGACTGCAGGGCTGCTGCCCGATGACCCCGGGACGCCAGGCACGGCGTACCTTTGTGCCGAGATGCCTGCTTTTCACCGCTGGTTTTACGGTTTTTTCCTGACTGCATTGACAAAACGGATCTTGACATCATAGAGGATATTTTTCAGCAGTTCGTTTTCCTCTTCCGTCAAGTTCCCTTTGGTTTTTTGTTCCAGCACCACCAGCGTGTCGATCGCGTGCCGGGCCAGTTCGAAATTGACGACCCGCCCGCCGGTTTCAGGATCTGCAAGTTCACCGAGGTGGTAGAGTGCGGATGTGTTCAAAGACATGACAAAGGTCGAAAAGGTGACCTCGGGCATGACGCACCGTCCCTGCTGATCGGGAACCTTGCCTTCGCCGCAGGGTGCTTTGTCGGTTTTCTGTTCGCTCATCATGGTCCTGTTTCCCCTCGCAGGTTGATAAAGGCGGATGAAGCCGTAGCCAGGTTCGATCAGAGGTCGAGCACCTGGGCATCGGAAATGTTGTCGAGCGCCCGCACCCGGTCGAGTAGCTCGCTCGTGATCAATTGATCGGTACCAAGGAAGATGATGTTTTGCTTGCTCTTTTCTTCCTGGCCGACCGTCATGCGCGAAATATTGACCCGTGCCTTGCCGAGTTCGGTCCCGAGCGCGCCGATAACCCCGGGCACATCGTTATTGAAGACGAGCAGCATCGGTCCGGACGGCAAGGCCTCGAGACGGAAGGTGTTGAGGCGTACCAGCCGCGGTTCGTTCTTGCCGAAGACGGTGCCGACCAGGACATTCTCGCCGGCATCGGTGATCACCTTCACCGACAGCTGGTTGATGAAATCCTCGGTCCGGTCGGTCCTCGATTCGACGATCTTGATCCCCCGATCCCGCGCAATGATCGGTGCATTGACATAG
This sequence comes from Desulfofustis sp., assembly GCA_036351615.1. GTDB lineage: Bacteria > Desulfobacterota > Desulfobulbia > Desulfobulbales > Desulfocapsaceae > Desulfofustis. Next base: position 1,731 of record JAZBPM010000001.1, on the reverse strand, counting down.
TTGACCGCTTCTTTCAGGATCGGCATGAACAATCCTTTCAGGAAGGCGACCGTGATCGGGCTGATATTGAGGTCGGCCAGCGCCCCGCCATATTCGAGCACCACCTCCTGGACTCCGCCGCGGGCCAGTTGCATGTGCATATTGCCGAGCATTTCACCCAGGGTGATATACGGCCCGACCTGGGCCAACACCTCATCGCTGACCGACGGCACGTTGACCGCATTGGTAACCGTACCCTTGAGCAGATAGTCCGCAACCTGTTCGGCGATGGCGACAGCCACGTTCTCCTGGGCCTCGCTGGTCGATGCGCCGAGATGCGGCGTACAGATGAAATTGTCCAACCCGAGCAACGGGCAATTTTCCAGCGTGGTCGGCTCCTGGGCGAACACGTCGAGTGCGGCGCCGGCGATCAGCCCGCTCTTGAGCGCTTCGTACAGGGCCGCCTCATCACATACCCCGCCGCGGGCACAGTCGATGAGCATGCCGCTTGGTTTCATGGCGGCAAAGAACTCGGTCGACAGCAGGTGTTTGGTCTCCTTGGTGAGCGGCACATGCACAGAGATATAATCGGAGCGAGCCGCCAACTCGTCGAGACCGACCAGTTCCACACCTATCTTTTCCGCCACCTCCCGCGGCATATGCGGATCGTAGGCGATGGTCTTCATCTTCAGCCCCTGGGCCCGATTGGCGGCAATACTGCCGATCCGGCCGATGCCGACGACACCGAAGGTCTTGCCGCTCAGCTCGTGGCCCATGAATTTCTTCTTTTCCCACTTGCCGCTTTTCATTGACGCGGTCGCCTGCGGAATATTGCGCGACAGGGCCATCATCATCGAAATAGCCAACTCGGCAGTGGTTGTTGCATTGCCGTCCGGAGCGTTCATGACGATCACGCCTTTCTGGCTGGCCGCCGGTATATCGACGTTATCGAGTCCGATACCGGCACGGCCCACTACTTTGAGCCGGCTGGCGGACTCGAGCAGGTCGGCGGTAACCTTGGTGGCACTCCTGATAATCAGTCCCTCGTAACCACCGATAACCGCCTTGATCTCATCTGGCCCCAAGCCGGTCTTTACATCAACCTCCAATCCCGCCTGTTTCAGGATATCGACCCCGACCTGAGCCAGGTTGTCACTGATTAAAACGCGCATTTCCACTCCTCGCTGACAAATCTCTCCACGGAATCGTCCGCCTGTACCACAACAGGCACATCGACGAGCGCCACACCCTTTGCAGCACTAATAAACCGGAAAGTATACTGTTTCGTTAAAAAGAGGACAATCAAAAATACTGTCGTTTCACCGTCGCCCCCCTCTTTCACGCCTCGGCAACACCAATCTTTTCCGGTTCGACCACTCATATCCGTTGAAGAAACCGGCGCAAAACGATATAACCCCAGTGATTGAAGCCAAGGGCCTTTACATGAAAATCGGCGGGACTGGTTTTAACCTGTCCACCGCTAACTTTCACGAACCGGATCTTCCGACCACGGCGCCGATTTTCATCGTTCGTTGTGAACATCAGTCATGGGGGTTACATGAAAATCGGCGGGACAGGTTTTAACCTGTCCACCGCTCACTTGGAGTTATTTGATTTTTTTTTGTGTGAGAATCATTCCCCCGGGCTGGCCGGTTCTGCCGGAGGCTGCATCGCGAAGGCCCGGCGGGCCGGAGAATCAGGCCCGTAGGGCTGCGGACAGGACGTCCGCAGCCGGCGGCCAGGCCATGGATG